>DASRUW010000645.1:0-5395 GCA_035655255.1 Telluria sp.
GCCTGGAAGAACTCGGCATCCGCATTTACAAGCCGGGCCTGACCTGGCCGCTGGAACGCACCCGCCTGGCCGCCTTCGCGCAGGGCCTGGCCGACATCCTCGTGGTGGAAGAGAAGGGCGCCGTCATTGAGGAGCAGGTCAAGAACTTCCTGTACAACCGGCCGGACCGCCCGCGCGTGCAGGGCAAGGCCGACTTGTCCGGCCAGCCGCTCCTGTCCGCGCTGGGCGAACTGCGCCCGTCGCGCATCGCGCCGGCCTTGATCCGCTGGCTGGCGCCGTCGCTGCCGCACCTGAACCTGGCGCAGCATCTGCCCGGTTTCTGCAAGGCGGACCTGCAGGGCGATCCGGTGGCGGCCGTGCGCACGCCGTACTTCTGCTCCGGCTGCCCGCACAACACGTCCACCCGCGTTCCGGAAGGCAGCACTGCCATCGCCGGCATCGGCTGCCACTTCATGGCCACGTGGATGAAGCGCGATACCGTGCAGCTGACCCAGATGGGCGGCGAAGGCGTGACCTGGGCCGCCGCTTCGCGCTTCGTCGGCAAGAAGCACGTATTCCAGAACCTGGGCGACGGCACTTACTTCCATTCCGGTTCGCTCGCCATCCGCCAGGCGGTGGCTGCGCGCGCCAACATCACCTACAAGATCCTCTACAACGATGCCGTCGCCATGACGGGCGGCCAGCCGGTGGACGGCAAGCTCTCGGTGCCGCAGATCCTGCAGCAGGTGCTCTCCGAAGGCGCGGCCGAAGCGGTGGTGGTCACCGACTATCCCGAGAACTATGCGGGCGTGCCGCTGCCGGCCGGCGTGCCGGTGCATCACCGCAGCGAACTCGATATCGTCCAGCGCCGCCTGCGCGACACGCCGGGCGTGACGGTGCTGGTGTACGACCAGACCTGCGCGGCCGAAAAGCGCCGCCGCCGCAAGAAGAAGGAATATCCCGATCCGGCGCGCCGCATGGTGATCAACCCCGAGGTCTGCGAAGGCTGCGGCGATTGCGGCGTGCAGTCCAACTGCCTGTCGATCCTGCCGCTGGAGACGGATCTTGGCCGCAAGCGCCAGATCGAGCAATCGTCCTGCAACAAGGACTACTCCTGCGTCGAAGGCTTCTGCCCGAGCTTCGTGTCCGTGCTGGGCGGCGGCTTGCGCAAGCCGGAAGCGGCCAAGCTCGAATTGGCGCAGCTGGAAGCGGCGCTGGCCAATTATCCCCATCCGCCGCGCTACAGCTTCGACAAGCCCTACGAGATGCTGGTGGCAGGTGTGGGCGGCACCGGCGTCGTGACGCTGGGCGCGCTGGTGACGATGGCGGCCCACCTCGAAGGCAAGGGCGCGTCGGCGCTGGACTTCATGGGCTTTGCGCAGAAGGGCGGCGCGGTGATGTCGCACGTGCGCCTGGCCGCCTCGCCGGCCGCGCTGAACCAGGTCCGCATCGACCTGCAACAGGCCGACGCCGTGCTGGCCTGCGATCTGGTGGTCGGCTCGATGCCGGACGCGCTGGCCGTCATGCGCAGCGGGCACACGGTGGTCGTCGCCAACGAGCGCGAGATCCCGACCGCGAGCTTCACCCAGAATCCGGACGCCCACAACGACATGCCGGCCCTGTTCGCGCAGCTGCGCGGCGTGGTCGGCGCGCCCAACGTGTGCACCATCGACGCGCAGGACGTGGCCACGCGCCTTCTGGGCGACTCGATCGCAGCCAACATGCTGATCCTCGGCTACGCCTGGCAGCGCGGCCTGGTGCCGGTCACGCTGACCGCGATGCTGCGTGCGATCGAGTTGAACAACGTTGCCATCGACATGAACAAGAAGGCCTTCTTCATCGGCCGCCTGGCCGCGGCCGATGAACGGGCGCTCGCCAATCTGGCGCCGGCGAAGGTGGTGCAGTTCGTGCCGCCCGCGTCGCTGGAAGAGCTGATTGCCTCACGCAGCGCGCGCCTGGAACAGTATCAGGACGCCGCCTACGCGCGCCGCTACGTGGACCTGGTGCGCGCGGTGGAGGCGAAGGAGCGCGCGGTGGACGGGGCCGATTCCAAGACCCCGCTGACCAAGGCGCTGGCCCGCAACCTGTACAAGGTCATGGCCTACAAGGACGAATACGAAGTCGCGCGCCTGCACGCCGACCCGGCCTTCCGCGCCCAGATCGACAGCCAGTTCGCCGGCGAGATCCGCCTGCAATTCCATCTCGCTCCGCCGCTGCTGGCGCGCAGGAAGCCCGGTTCCGACGTGCCTGCGAAGATGACTTTCGGCCCCTGGATGCTGTCCGCCTTCCGCGCCTTGGCCCCGCTCAAGCGTCTGCGCGGCACCCCGTTCGACGTGTTCGGCTACACCGCCGAGCGCAAGCGCGAACGCGCCTGGCGCGACACCTACGTCGCGCTGGCCGGCGAGATCGCATCCCACCTGGACGGCTCCAACAAGAGCCGCTACCAAAAACTCGCCAACCTG
Organism: Telluria sp.; assembly: GCA_035655255.1. Classification (GTDB taxonomy): domain Bacteria; phylum Pseudomonadota; class Gammaproteobacteria; order Burkholderiales; family Burkholderiaceae_D; genus Telluria. The sequence goes on from DASRUW010000645.1 coordinate 2,442, forward strand.
CCCGAGCAGGTCCGCGGTTTCGGCCACGTCAAGCTGCGCAACCTGGACCAGGCCCAAGCCCAATTCGCCCAACTGCGCGCCGCCTGAACAAAAAACCAGGGTCAGGAAAAAACCAGGGTCAGGTCGCCCATTGCACCAAAATCCCCACGACTGGTTGGTGCAGGGGAAGCTTGGTGCATTGGGCGACCTGACCCTCGTGGTTTTCGATCCCTGCGCCGGCTTCTGCAAGGGCGCTAGCGGAGTTGGGCGAGGGTGAAGAGGGCGACGCCGACCAGCAGCGCACCCATCAAGCGGGCAGCGTTGGCGCTGGCCTGGGGTTTGGTGCGGAACCACTCGGTTGCCTGGGCGGCGGCGAGCGCCAGTGCCCCATAGACGGCGGCCTGGGTGGCCCAGGTGATCAGGCCCAGCGCGCCCGCCTGCATCCATACCGGCCCATAGCCGGGCTTCAGGAACTGCGGGAACACGGCCAGCATGAAGAGATACGCTTTCGGATTGATCAGGCTTGTCGCCAGTGCGCGGCGAAAGGCGGTGGAAGGCGCCAGTGCGGCAGGCAAGCCGCCGGACGTGGGCAGGAACATGTCCGTGCTGCGCAGGAAGCCGATGCCCATCCAGCCGATGTACAGGGCGCCCACCACCAGCATCACGTTGTAGAGGGGCGGCCACAAGGTCAGCACGGCCGCCACGCCAAGCGCGCCCATCGTCACGTGGCAGCCCCCGCCCGCGACGATGCCCGCTACGGCCGCGAAGCCGGTGCGGCGGCCGCCAAGCAGGGCCGTACCCATCACGTAGGCCATGTCCATCCCGGGCAGGACCACGATCCCGAACACGACCACGAAGTACAGCCAGAGCAGGGCGGCGTGACTCATGCCGCCCGCGCGTACTGGCGTTGCACGGCGGCCCAGCGCAGGCGCGAGCGCACCGTCGGGTCGAGCAGAACCAGCTCGGGCGCGCCATCCAGCAGCCCGGTGGCGGCCAGCATGTCGGCGGCCGCATCGAGCATCGGCCGCAAGCCGTGCAGCGCCGCGTCGTCCTGCAGCACGCCGATCCAGACAACGTAGCTGCCATCCGTGCGAATCGGATGCTGGGGAAAGTTGTTCGGTTCGTCGAGCGTCGCCAACACCGCCGCCTCCGTGACGCCGCGCCCGCGGTAGCACGCAAACGCCAGCTCGCTTTGGCGCAGGAAGGCATCGAGCTGGCCATCGGCCACCTTGAAGATCTGGGCGGCGACCACGCCCTGCGCGCCATCCTGCTCCAGCACCGGATCGACGGCGCGCAGCGGCGCCAGGCCACTGCCCGGATAGGCGGGACGCAGCAGCAGCACGTCGTCGCTGTCGACGATCAGGCTGTTCACGGCCGGCTTATGCTCCTTCCAGACCGGACCGAAATAGAAGGCCTGGTTGACAGCCAGCCGCGCCGGCATGTCGCGAAAGCCGCGCAGCCAGGCGAAGTGGTTCGGCCGCGCGCGCTCGAAGAACTGGCCAAAGGCGACCGCCCCAAGCTGCTGGAACGCCTCCGGAAACCAGGTCTCGAAGTAGCGTGCGAAGTCGGCGCGCCGGCCGGGCTGGATGGTGTAACGGCGCAGTTCGATGACGCCAAAGTCGTCGCTCATGTTGTTTTTCCTTCTGGTTGGCTGATTGACCCGCTTAGTTTATTGTTCAATTAGGACAGAATCGGCCCTATTAATTTGATAAGCTGCGCGCATGTACCATCCGACCACCCGGGTACTCGCCGTACTCGAACTGCTCCAGACCCACGGCCGCATGAGCGGCGCCGACATGTCGGCCCGCCTGGGCGTGGACGCGCGCACGCTGCGCCGCTACATCGTCACGCTCGAAGAGATGGGCATCCCGATCACCACCGAGCGCGGGCGCCATGGCGGTTACGCCCTCATCGCCGGCTTCAAGCTGCCGCCTATGATGTTCACCGACGATGAAGCGCTCGCCCTGGCGGTGGGCCTGCTGGCGGCGCGCAGCCTGGGCTTCGCGGAGGCCGCGCCGGCCGTCGAAAGCGCCCAGGCCAAGCTGGAACGCATCATGCCGGCCAACCTGAAGCAACGCCTGCGCGCCGTGGGCGAGACGGTGCGCCTGGACATGGTGCGTTCCACCGCGCCGCAGGATAACGAGGCACTCGTGACCTTGAGCGAGGCCGCGCTGTCGCAGCAGCGCGTCTACATGCATTATCGGACGCCGGACGGGCGCGACTCCGAGCGCGACTTCGACGCCTACGGCCTGGCCTTCTGGGGCGGCTGCTGGTACGTGATCGGCATGTGCCACCTGCGCGGCGGGATGCGCTCCTTCCGCCTGGACCGCATCGTGCGGGTGGAGGGCCGGCCCCAGTCGTTCACGCGGCCGCCCAATTTCGACGCCCTGGCGCACCTGCGCCAGTCGCTGGCGACGATGCAGCGCGCGCACCCGGTGGAAGTGCTCCTCAAGACCGACCTGAAGACGGCGAGCGGCTGCTTCTTCGACGCCATCGGGATGTTCGAACAGACCGCCGAGGGCGTGGTCCTGCGCAGCCACACCGACCATATCGAATGGTTCGCACGCCACCTGGCGTCCATGCCGTTCGAATTCGAGGTGCGCGCGCCCGATTCGCTGCGCGCGGCGGTGCGCGCGGTGGCGCAGCGCCTGCTGCGGGTGGCGGCTGGCTGATTCAAGCCGCTTCCGGCAGGCTGATACGGTTGCGGCCCAGGTGCTTGGCGCGGTACAGCGCCGCATCGGCCACGGCGACCAGCTGGTTGGCCTCCATGTCCGGCGCGGCGAAGGTGCTGGCCGCGCCGATGCTGACCGTGACGTGCTGTCCCGGCACTACCGGATGCGGCACTGCCAGCCGCTCCACCCGCCGCCGGATGCGTTCGGCCACGATGGCCGCGCCTTTGAGCGGCTGGTTCGGCAGGATCACCGCGAATTCCTCGCCGCCGTAGCGCGCCACCAGGTCGTTGGTGCGCATCTCGC
>DASRUW010000646.1:0-4621 GCA_035655255.1 Telluria sp.
CGCTCGCCGTGAAGGACAACATCAACGTGGCGGGCCTGCCCTCGACGGCCGGCTCGAAGCTCCTGGCCGGCTTCGTCGCCCCCGACCACGCGACGTGCGTGGCCCGGCTCGTGGCGGCCGGGGCCGTCGTCGTCGGGAAGACGAACTGCGACGAGTTCGGGATGGGCTCCTCGAACGAGAACTCCGCCTTCGGCGTGGTGAAAAACCCGTGGGACAAGGCCGCCGTGCCGGGCGGCTCCTCGGGCGGCTCGGCCGCCGCCGTGGCCGCGCGCCTGGCGCCGGCCGCCACCGCGACCGACACCGGCGGCTCGATCCGCCAGCCGGCCTCGTTCTGCGGCGTCACCGGCATCAAGCCGACCTATGGCCGCTGCTCGCGCTACGGCATGATCGCCTTCGCCTCCTCGCTCGACCAGGCCGGCCCGATGGCCGCCAGCGCCGAGGACTGCGCCCTGCTGCTGAACGAGATGGTCGGCTTCGACGAGCGCGATTCGACCTCCCTCACGCCGGAACAGGGCAACGTGCGCGAAGACTTCACGCGCGACCTGGCCAAGCCGCTCGCCGGCCTGCGCATCGGCGTGCCCAAGGAGTACTTCGGCGCGGGCCTCGCGGCCGACGTGGAAGGCGCCGTGCGCGCCGCGCTAGAGCAGTTCGTCAAGCTGGGCGCCACCCTGGTGGACATCACGTTGCCCAAGACCGAGCTGTCGATCCCCGTCTACTACATCATCGCGCCGGCCGAGGCCTCGTCCAACCTGTCGCGCTTCGACGGGGTGCGCTACGGCCACCGCGCCGCGCAGTACAGGGACCTGCAGGACATGTACAAGAAGACCCGTGCCGAAGGATTCGGCAAGGAGGTCCAGCGCCGCATCATGGTCGGCGCCTATGTGCTGTGCCACGGCTACTACGACGCCTACTACGTGCAGGCCCAGAAGATCCGCCGCCTGATCGCGGACGACTTCCAGGCCGCCTTCCGCGACAAGTGCGACGTGATCATGGGCCCGGTGGCCCCGACCGTCGCCTGGGACCTGGGCGCCAAGTCGAACGACCCGGTGGCGAACTACCTGGCCGACATCTTCACCCTCTCGACCAGCCTGGCCGGCCTGCCCGGCATGAGCGTGCCGTGCGGCTTCGGCGCGGACGGCAAGCGTCCGGTCGGCCTGCAAATCATCGGCAACTACTTCCGGGAAGCGCAGCTCCTGAACGTGGCGCACCAGTACCAGCAGGCCACGAGCTGGCATCAACAGGCACCGACCGTCTAAGGAAAACGCTATGCAATGGGAAGTCGTCATCGGTCTTGAGAACCACGTCCAGCTCACGACCCAATCGAAAATCTTCAGCGGCAGCTCGATCCAGTTCGGCGCCGCGCCGAACACCCAGGCTTCGCCCGTGGACCTGGCCCTGCCCGGCGTGCTGCCGGTGCTGAACAAGGGCGCGGTGGAACGCGCGATCCGCTTCGGCCTCGCGGTCGGCGCGAAGATCGCGCCACGCTCGGTGTTCGCCCGCAAGAACTACTTCTACCCCGACCTGCCCAAGGGCTACCAGATTTCGCAGTTCGAGGATCCGGTGGTCCAGGGGGGCCAGCTCACCTTCGGCTACGAGAAGGACGGCAAGTTCGAGACCAAGACCGTCAACCTGACCCGGGCCCACCTCGAGGAGGACGCCGGCAAGTCCCTGCACGAGGACTACCACGGCATGAGCGGCATCGACCTGAACCGCGCCGGCACGCCGCTGCTGGAGATCGTGTCCGAGCCCGAGATGCGCAGCGCCGCCGAAGCGGTGGCCTACGCCAAGGCTCTGCACGGCCTGGTGGTCTGGCTCGGCGTATGCGACGGGAACATGCAGGAAGGCTCGTTCCGCTGTGACGTGAACGTGTCCGTGCGCCCGCTCGGCCAGAAGGAATTCGGGACCCGCTGCGAGATCAAGAACCTCAACTCCTTCCGCTTCATGGAGGAGGCGATCCACTACGAAGTGCGGCGCCAGATCGAGCTGATCGAGGACGGCGGCAAGGTGGTCCAGGCCACCCGCCTGTGGGACCCGGACCGCAAGGAGACCCGCGCCATGCGCTCCAAGGAAGACGCGCAGGATTACCGCTACTTCCCCGACCCGGACCTCCCGCCGCTGGTGATTTCCGCCGACTGGATCGAGCGCGTCAAAGGCGAGATGCCGGAGCTGCCGGCGGCCATGCGCGCGCGCTTCCTGGCCGACTACGGCCTGCCGGAATACGACGCGCTGGTGCTGACCCAATCGAAGTCGATGGCGAACTACTACGAAGCCGTGGTGGCCAAGGCCGGCAAGGCCAACGCCAAGACGGCCGCCAACTGGATGATGGGCGACGTGTCGTCGGCGCTGAACCGCGAAGGGGTGGAAATCGCCGAGGCGCCGGTCACGGCCGCGCAGCTCGGCGTCGTCATCCAGCGCATCGCCGACGGCACCATTTCGAACAAGGCCGCCAAGACCGTGTTCGGCGCCCTGTGGGAAGCCAAGTCCGCCGACGAAGGCCAGGTCGACGCCATCATCGAGCAGAAGGGCCTGAAGCAGGTCTCCGACACCGGCGCGCTGGAAAAGATCGTGGACGACGTGATTGCCGCCAACGCCAAGTCGGTCGAGCAGTACCGGGCCGGCAAGGAAGCCGCGATCAACGCCCTGATCGGCCAGTGCATGAAGGCTTCGCGCGGCGCCGCCAACCCGGCCCAGCTGACCGAACTGCTGAAGAAGAAGCTCGCCCAGTAACCCGAACAGGGGGACAGCCCCCTGTGGCGTTCATACACCGTAGCGGGTGCGATAGGCGGCGACGGCGTCCTTGTACTGGGCCAGCTCCGGCTGGCCCGCCAGATAGTTGAACAGGTCGTCCAGGTTGGCGATCGCCACCACCGGGATGCCGAACTCGCGGCTCACTTCCTGCACCGCCGATCCGGCCGACAGCGCGCCGTCCTTGCCGGAGCGCTCCATGCGGTCGAGCGCGATCAGCACCGCCGCCGGCTCCGCGCCGGCGGCGCGGATCATGTCCACCGACTCGCGCACCGAGGTGCCGGCCGAGATCACGTCGTCGACGATCACCACCTTCCCCTGCAGCCTGGCGCCGACGATGGTGCCGCCCTCGCCGTGGTCCTTGGCTTCCTTGCGGTTGAAGGCAAACGGCGTGTTGCGGCCCTTGGCCGCCAGCGCCACCGCGGTCGCGGAGGCGAGCGTGATGCCCTTGTACGCGGGCCCGAACAGCATGTCGAAGGCGAGACCGGAATCGAGCAGGGTCTGGGCATAGAACTCGGCCAGCTTGCCCAGCGTGGCGCCATCGTGGAACAGGCCCGCGTTGAAGAAGTACGGCGACTGGCGCCCGGCCTTGGTGGTGAACTCGCCGAAGCGCAGCACGCCCGTGGATACCGAAAACGCGATAAACTCTTGCCGCAAATTGCTCACGATAGCTCCTGGATTGAAAGTAGCCGATATTTTATGCCAAAGATTATTTCCGCGAACCTGAACGGCATCCGCTCCGCCCACAAGAAAGGCTTCTTCGACTGGATGGCGAAGCAGACCGCCGATTTCGTCTGCGTCCAGGAGCTCAAGGCCCAGCATGGGGACATGACGCCGGAGTTCCTCAACCCGGGCGGCTACCATGGCCACTTCCACTACGCCGAAAAGAAGGGCTATTCGGGTACTGGCGTGTACAGCAAGACCAAGCCGGACGCGGTGCGCACCGGCTTCGGCTGCCCGGAATTCGACGCCGAAGGACGCTACGTGCGCTGCGACTTCGGGCCGCTGTCCGTGATTTCCGTGTACTGCCCGTCCGGCTCCTCCTCGCCCGAACGCCAGGAAGCCAAATTCCGCTTCATGGAAGTGTTCCTGCCGCACCTGGCGGAACTGCGCGCCGAGGGGCGCGAAGTGGTCATCTGCGGCGACTGGAACATCGCCCACAAGGAAATCGACCTGAAAAACTGGAAGAGCAACCAGAAGAATTCGGGCTTCCTGCCCGAGGAACGGGCCTGGCTCACGCGCGTGTTCGAGGAAGTCGGCTTCGTCGACGTGCACCGCGGCCTGGACGACCGCCCCGAGCAATACACCTGGTGGAGCAACCGCGGCCAGGCCTGGGCCAAGAACGTCGGCTGGCGCATCGACTACCATGTGGCGACGCCCGGCATCGCCAAGCTGGCCAAGGCCGTCGCCATCTACAAGGAGGAGCGCTTCTCCGACCATGCGCCCCTGATTATCGAGTACGCGTCCTGAGGCTGTCGATGCCCCTGCTGCGATAGCCAAATCAAATCTTTCCCCTTAAAAATTGTAGGGGTTTCTTTGCTACACTACGGCTTTCCGATAAGAATTATCGGCCGCTTTGACGCGTCCGTAGAAAACAGGGGCCTGAATCATGAGCACAGCCACCTTTGTCCAGCAGCTATATACCACGCTGCTCGCCCGTACGCCCGACAACGCGGGCGTCGCGTTCTGGACCAAGGCCATCGACAGCGACGCGGTCAGTGCCGCCACGGTGACCCAAAGCTTCCTCGACAGCCCGGAATTCGCGGATGCGGTGCAGCCGGTGGCGCGTCTTTACATCGCCGCGTTCGGCCGCATCCCGGATGAAGCGGGCCTGTCGTTCTGGACGCGCGCCGCCCAGTCCGGCACCGGCCTCGAT
>DASRUW010000647.1:0-3203 GCA_035655255.1 Telluria sp.
ATCGACCATATCGTCGATCATCTTGCCGCCCCACTGGCGGAAGCCCGCTTCCTGGAAGGCTTTGCCGCGCCCGCCCGAACCACGGAAGTTCGGCTGCAGCACGGCGTAGCCGCGGCTGGCGAGGAATTGGGCATCCGAATCGAAGTACCAGGTGTCGCGCGGGCCGATGGGGCCGCCGTGCGGCATGACGATCAGGGGCAGCTTCTTATGGGTCGGATTGGCCGGCAAGGTCAGGTAGCCTTCGATGGTCAGGCCGTCGCGTGCGGTGTAGCGGATGGGGCGGCGCTCGGCCATCTGCTCCGGGTCGATATTTGGCAGGTTCGAAAACAGCAGGTCGGCCTTGCCCGAAGTGCGGTCGAACAGGTAGTACGAGCCCGGGTCGCGGTCGCTGCCGACCCAGAACAGCAGCTTCTTGCCGTCGAGGGTGTCATTGATGATGTACAGATCCAGTCCCGGGAATTGGGCTGCCAGCATCTTGTGGATCTGGGCGTCCGGGTCGGCCGGGTCGATATAAGTGACGGTCGGCTTCCCGGTGGCCGCATGCCATGCGATGGGAACGCTGCGCGCACCGAAGCTCCATTCCAGCCGTCCGACGCTGGCGAACGGATCGCTTCCGAGCACCGTCGTCGCGCCAGTGGCGAGATCGTAGCGCGCCAGCGCACGCGGTCCATTGTTCTTGGAGAGCCAAGCGAAGGACGACTTGTTGTCCGGCTGTATTCCGAACGGAAGCAGGTCCCGGGCAAGGTCATTTGGCAGTTTTTTCCATGCATCCCGGGCATCCGCTCGATACAACACGGGATTGTCGTCGTTGTCCGAGCCATAGGCGAAACGCGGCGTACCGTCATCCTGCAGCACGAAGTCGAAGCCTTCCTCGCTCAGGTTGGCGAGTTCTTTGCGCACGGCCGTACGCGAATTGATGTCGAAGACGCGGCTTTTCGCTCCTTCCCAGTCATAGGCCGAGACGAAGACATGGTCGTTCTTCTCGATCGGCACGCGCGCAACCGAGCCATGGCCATAGTCGTTCATGTATTGCTTGCCGCGGCTGGAGCTCTTGAACATGTTGTAGCCGTACAGGTATTCGAAATGGGAGCCGTTCAGATCCATTGCGACGATTTCCCCGGTCGCGGCGGGCGCTTCGCGCAAGCCAATCTCCATCGCCTTGTGCGCGACCAGACGCTCGTTCGAAACCCATTCGATGGCGAACATCATTTCATAACCCTTCAAGCCCATCTGGCTGACGATCTTCAGGTCCGGCAGCGAATAGATGGTGAGGGTCGGCACGTCGCGGTCGCCGCGCTTGGTCCGCACGTTGACGGCAATATGCTTGCCATCGGGGGACAAGGTCGCATCGCTGAATTGATTTCGTTCGGCGAACGCGGACGCGGGGATGGTGGCGGCGTGGGCAGACGCGATGCAGGCCGCGGCGAGGGCAGTGGCGATCAGACGCATGGGTGTTGTTATGTTGTGAAAAATGATCATTTTAGCATCATGTATATGCCCACTGGAAATACTCAGCTTGGTAAACAGCAGGCCCTTAGGGATAATGTCCGCCGATGAACGAACCCTTCTCTCTCTTCGGCCTGCCCACCACGCCGCTCGAACTGATCGCCTTCCTGCTGTCGGTCGCGACGGTGGTGCTGACGATCCGCCAGCAGCATTGGGCCTGGCTGTTCACGATCGCTTCCTCGGCGCTGTATGGCGTCGTGTTCTTCGACGCGCGCCTGTACGGCGACATGGCCTTGCAGCTGGTGTTCATCTGTGCCGCCGTGTGGGGCTGGTACCAGTGGCTGCGCGGCGGCGCCGGGCACGGCGCCCTGGGCGTGTCGCGCCTGTCGCGCCGCGGGCTGGCCGCCGGCGCGGTCGGCTGGGCGATGGGCTACCTGCTGCTGTTCCTGTTCCTGCGCCACTTCACCAACACCGACGTGCCGCACGCGGACGGCTTCCTGACCGCCGGCAGCCTGCTCGGCCAGCTCCTCGTCGCGCGCAAGAAGATCGAGAACTGGCATACCTGGATCGTGGTCGACGTCCTCTACGTGGGCCTGTACCTGTACAAGCAGCTGTATCTGACCGCCATCCTGTACGGCGTGTTCGTGGTGCTCGCCATCCTCGGTCTGCGGGCGTGGAGGAAGGCGCTGTGAGCGTGCCGCTGCGGGTCGCGATCCTCGGCGCCGAATCCTCGGGCAAGTCCACCCTTGCGGAAGCGCTGGCCCGCCGTCATGGCACGCTGTGGGTACCGGAATACCTGCGCGAATTCGTGGAGACGCGCCAGCGCGTGCCCTTCGAGGCCGACCAGGCCTTCATCGCCGGCATGCAGTTCGAACGCGAGGAGGCCGCCGCCAGGCGCGCGGCGCGCTTCCTGTTCTGCGACACGACGCCGCTGATGACGGCCATCTACAGCCGCTTCTACTGGCACCGGGTCGACGCCGCGGTGGCCGCGCTGGCCGCCGAGCACGCCTACGGCCTGACCCTGGTCACCGCGCCCGATACGCCCTGGGAGCCGGACGGCCTGCAGCGCGAGTCGGCCGAGGTGCGCACGCACATCCACCAGCAGGTGCTGTCCGTGCTCGAGGCGCGCGGCATTGTCTACAGTCTGGTGGCCGGCCCGCTGGACGAACGGCTCGCCCAGGCCGATGCGCTGCTGATGCGCCACACCGGGCAAAACTGAGTAAAATTGCTCGAATGAAAAAATCACTCGTCGTGGGTGTGCTGGCCCTCGCCCTGCAGCAGGCGGCGCAGGCGGAAACCGGGTATTACCTGGTGACGACCTATCCCGTCGAGGGCGAGAAGTCGCTCGACTTCAAGTACTGGAACGCCAAGCCGACCGGCGCGCCGCCGCGCAGCTCGCCGGAGCTGGGCTTCGGCTACACGGTCAACTCGCGCTGGTACACGGAGCTGTCGGCCGTCTGGTTCCAGCTCAGCCCCGGTCCGCAGCGCTTCGCGGCCTGGGAGTGGCAGAACGACTTCATGCTGACCCAAGGGCAGTACGACGTGGACGTGGCCCTGCACACCAACGTCACCCGCAACGACGACACGGCGCGCGGGGTCGGGTTCGAGATCGGCCCCGTCATGCAGACCGAGATCGGGCGCACCCAGCTGAATCTGAACCTGCTGCTGCAACGCGACTACCGCGTGGCGACCCACGAAGACGTCGAGCTGGCCTATCAATGGCAGATCCGCCAGCGCTGGAAGCGCGGCTTCCAGTT
>DASRUW010000648.1:0-2330 GCA_035655255.1 Telluria sp.
TGGCGCTGATAGCGCAGCGAATCGAGCGGCGAGCGGATGCGCTCCTGCTCCGCCTTGCGGGCGTCGGTCAGGGCCGCTTCGGCCACGGCGATGGTGTTGCGCACCTCGTCGCGCAGCTTCTGCGCGCTGACGGTGCGCCAGAACGCGGTGCGCACGTCCTGCACCAGGGTGTGCATGGCCTTGCGGCGGCGCTCGGAGGCGATCGCCACGCGGTCGGCCTGCTGCTTGGCGTTGACGTAGCCAAGGCCGAAGTCGAGCATGTTCCAGGTCAGGCCCAGGTCGTACTGGGCGTGCGCGCGCTCCGACGAGATGTACGGGTGCGCCAGCGAGGGCTGCCCCGTCACCGAATCCTCGCTGCGCGTGATGAGGTCCTTGTCGCGCGCGACGTAGCCGGCGCTGGCCATCAGCTTGGGCAGCAGGTCCAGGTTCGCCACGTCCAGGTTGGTGAGCTGGAAGGCCTCTTCCATCATGCGCAGCCGGCGGTCCATGTTGTACTTCAGGGCACGCGCGATGGCTTCGTCCATCGACAATTCGCCGGAGATGGGCGGCACGTCCGCCTGGGCCGCACGCAGGTCGATCGCCGCCTGGGCGCGGATCGACTCCGCGGTCAAGGGCTGCACCTGCACGGTGCCGCAGCCGGTCAACGTCAGAAGGGCCAGCGCGGCGGCGCCGGAAGCGATTGCGGAGCGGGGGAACGGAAACATGCGGTAGGAACTCGCCTGGTCAATGGCGGTCCACGCGGCCGCCGGTTTAACAAATTGGCGGGAGCATGGGTGAGGGCACGGCGGAGCCACGACCAACGACCCAAGTCATGCCGGGAAGTTGCAACTGGCGCGCAATGATGCGTTGTTTGGGCCTGGCGCGGCAGAGAGAAAAACGATTGCTGTTTTGCATCTTACCCGCCCGCGCATGCGGATGCAATCTGTAGGACTACTCTGACAACTTAATCTGTATCATTTTCAATACATCAACACATGTGATTGACAATACAACTTTCTTCCATAGTTGAATTTGCAATTCGACGCGGGAGCCGGACTCCCGGCAAGCCACCAGTCCACGGTAGAATGGCGGGACTCCATCCAGCAGTTCCAATCCATGACGAAGATTCCCGCCGATATCAACCCTGCGGCCCTGAAAAACACCTCCGCCGAGAAACACACGCCCATGATGCAGCAGTATTTACGCATCAAGGGCGACTACCCGACGATGCTGGTGTTCTACCGGATGGGGGACTTCTACGAACTGTTCCATGACGACGCCGAAAAGGCCGCGCGCCTGCTCGGCATCACGCTCACGGCGCGCGGCGCCTCGGGCGGCAATCCGATCAAGATGGCCGGCGTGCCTTTCCACTCGCTGGACGGCTATCTCGCCAAACTGGTCAAGCTGGGCGAGTCCTGCGCCATCTGCGAACAGATCGGCGATCCGGCCACCAGCAAGGGGCCGGTCGAACGCAAGGTGGTGCGGGTGGTCACGCCCGGCACCCTCACCGACGCCGACCTGTTGCCCGAAAAATCGGAACGCGCCCTGCTCGCCGTCTGCTCCCAGCAATCGCGCAAGGGGGTGACCACCGGCCTCGCCTGGCTGTCGCTGGCCAGCGGCAACCTGCGCCTGATGGAGTTTTCCGGCACGCCCAGCGCCGCCGCCGAGCGCCTGCGCCATGAACTGGAGCGCATCCTGCCGGCCGAAGTCCTGCGCGGCGACGGCGCCGAACTGTTCGACGACGGCGAGGCGGTCGGCCGCGTCACCCGCGTGCCCGACTGGCACTTCGACATCGTCCACGGCCACAAGGCCCTCCTGGACCAGCTGGGCGTGGCCACCCTCAGCGCGTTCGGCGCGGACGGCCTGGGTCCGGCCTTCGGCGCCGCCGGCGCCCTGCTGCGCTATGCCCAGTCCACGCAGGGACGCGGCCTGCAGCACGTGCGCAGCCTGGTCACGGAAACGGAGACCGAATTCATCGGCCTCGACGCCGCCACCCGCCGCAACCTGGAACTGACGGAGACCATCCGCGGCCAGGAAGCGCCGACCTTGTTCTCCCTGCTCGACCACTGCCGCACGGCGATGGGCTCGCGCCTGCTGCGCCACTGGCTGCACCATGCGCGGCGCGACCAGTCGGTGGCGCGCGCGCGCCACGCCGCCATCGCCGCGCTGGGCGAGAGCGACGCCGCCGGCGGCCTGGCCGCCACCTTGGCCGAAGTGCCGGACATCGAACGCATCACCACCCGCATCGCGCTCCTGTCGGCACGCCCGCGCGACCTGGCCAGCCTGCGCGATGGCCTGCGCCAGCTGCCTGCCCTGCGCCACGGCGTGGAGCTGTCGCTGCGCCCCGAAGA
>DASRUW010000649.1:0-5078 GCA_035655255.1 Telluria sp.
GTCATGGCGGCGGGCTCCGGTTGAATGGGTTGACCCTGTCAGCCTAGACCCGTTTGGGCGCGCGCGTCCATGCGGCCGCGCCGGGCGGCACGGCCATTTCGACACTATTTGATGTTCGTCAACCGCTCACCTGATCCGGACGATCTACGCGGCCCGCAGCGCCGGCCGCTCGGGCGCGGCGGCTGGCGCGGGCGCAGCCGTCGCCTGGGCCAGGCGGAACACGGACACCGATTTCAGCAACCCCTGTGCCTGCTCGGCCAGGCTGGCGGCGGCCGTGGCCGCGTGTTCCACCAGGGCGGCATTCTGTTGGGTGGAGTCGTCCAGGCTGGTGATGGCGCGGTTGACCAGGGCGATGCCGGCGCTCTGTTCGCTGGTGGCGACCGTGATCTCGGCCATGATCGAGGAAACCTGGTCGACCGAGGCGACGATGCCCTCCATGGTGCTGCCCGCGCGCTGCACCAGGGTGGCGCCGCTGTTGACCGTCGCCAGGGAGGCGTCGATCAGCTGCTTGATGTCCTTGGCGGCGGCGGCCGAGCGCTGCGCCAGGGCCCGCACCTCGGCCGCGACGACGGCGAAGCCGCGGCCCTGCTCGCCGGCGCGAGCCGCTTCCACCGCCGCGTTCAGGGCCAGGATATTGGTCTGGAAGGCGATCGAGTCGATCAGGCCGATGATGTCCGCGATGCGCTGGGCCGAGCCGCTGATCTCGTCCATGGTATGCACCACCTGGCCGACCACGGCGCCGCCCTCGCGCGCGACCCCGGCGGCCGAGGCGGCGCAGGTGTTGGCCTGCTCGGCGTGGCTGGCGTTCTGGCGCACGGTGGCCGACAGCTCCTCCATGCTGGAGGCGGTCTCCTCCAGGCTGGCGGCCTGGCGCTCGGTACGGTGGGCCAGGTCCATGTTGCCGTCCGCGATCTCGCGGGTGGCGTCGCCGATGGCATGCGCCGAACTGCGCACGTCGCCGATGATGGCTTGCAGGTTGACATTCATCTGTTGCAGGGCCGACATGAGCTGGCCCGCCTCGTCATGGCGGTCCACGGCGAAGCTGCGCTGCAGGTTGCCGCCGGCGATGGAGCGGGCCACGGCCGCCGCCGCGGCGAGCGGACCGATGATGTGCTGGCACAGGCGGAACCACACTGCGCCGGCCAGGCCGATCCCTGCCAGCGCCGCCAGGGCGAGCCCCGGCGCATGCAGGGCGAAGCCGGCATAGGCGGCGATACCGCCGAACAGGGCGATCGTGCCGCCCAGGCCGAGCGCCATGGCCGTCTTCAGATTCGGGCGCAGGAGGCGGTCGAGGCGGCCGCGCCAGCCGGAATGCAGGACCCGGCCCTCCTCGATCCGCACGTCGCGCGCGCTGCCGTTGCGCAGGGCCGTGTACAGCGCATCGGCGCGCGCCACCTCCTGTCGGCTCGGCTTGCTGCGCACCGACATGTAGCCGAGCGTGCGGCCGCTTTCGATGATGGGGGTGACGTTGGCCAGTACCCAATAATAGTCGCCGTTCTTGCAGCGGTTCTTGACGATGCCGGTCCACGGCAGGCCCGACTGCAAGGTGCCCCACATGTCGGCAAACGCTTCGGGCGGCATGTCCGGGTGGCGCACGATGTTGTGCGCCTTGCCGATCAGCTCGGCTTCGGTAAAGCCCGAGATTTCGATGAAGTATGGATTGACGTAGGTAATGCGGCCCTTGGCGTCAGTCTGCGACACGATGTAGCGCCCCTCTTCGACGGGGCGCTCGACTTGAGTAATTGGAAAGTTCTTGCGCACGTGGACTCCTGGGTCAATTCTCACAGATTATTGCGCATATAGCGATATGCTCGACAATACATGCTTTGCTTGATGTAGGTCAATTCCGGAGGTTTTTGATCGAGGTCAAGGTTCTTTCTGGGAGGCATCGCCTACACTCGCCCCCAGGAGACCATGCATGCTGCACACCGCCATTCCCGCCGTCGAGTTCGACAGCGACCTGATCCGCAAGCTGAGCCAAAGCGGGCCGCGCTACACGTCCTATCCGACCGCCGACCGCTTCCAGCCCGAGTTCGGGCCGGGTGACTACGCCAAGGCCTGCGCGCGGCTGCGCGCGCGCGGGGACGTGGCGCCGCTGTCGCTGTACATTCACATTCCGTTTTGCGACACGGTCTGCTACTACTGCGCCTGCAACAAGATCGTCACCAAGCGGCGCGAGAAGTCCGACGAGTACTTGCAGTATCTGAAACGGGAGATCGAGCTCCAGGGCCAGCTGTTCGAGGACATGAACGAGGTCGAGCAGCTGCATTTCGGCGGCGGCACCCCGACCTACTTGTCCGACGGGCAGATGGACGAGCTGCTGGCGCAGCTGCGCCGCTGGTTCCGCTTCGCTCCCGACGACCAGGGCGAGTACGCGATCGAGGTCGATCCGCGCACGGTGACACCGGAACGCGTGCACCGCCTGCGCGCGCAGGGTTTCAACCGCATCAGCCTGGGCGTGCAGGACTTCGACCCGGACGTGCAGGTCGCCGTCAACCGCATCCAGCCCGAGGCCGAGACCCGGGCCGTGATCGACGCCGCCCGCGCGGCCGGTTTCCGTTCGATCAGCATCGACCTCATCTACGGCCTGCCGCGCCAGACCATGTTCACCATGGACAGCACGCTGGGGAAGGTGATCGCGGCCGATCCGGACCGGATCGCGATCTATCACTATGCGCACCTGCCGCGCCTGTTCAAGCCCCAGCGCCGCATCGACGAGAGCGAGATGCCGGACAGCGAGACCAAGCTCGACATGCTGTCCCTGTGCATCCGCCGCCTGACCCAGGCCGGCTACGTGTACATCGGCATGGACCATTTCGCCAAGCCGAACGACGAACTGGCCGTGGCCCAGCGCCAGGGGCGCCTGCACCGCAACTTCCAGGGCTATTCGACCCACGCCGACGCCGACCTGGTGGCCTGCGGCGTGTCCGCCATCGGGGCGGTGGCCAACACCTACAGCCAGAACGCCAAGACGCTGGAGGAGTACTATGCCGCCCTGGACCGGGGCGAGCTGCCGATCCAGCGCGGCTACCGCCTCACGATGGACGACCTGGTCCGGCGCCGCATCATCCAGATGCTGATGTGTCAATTCGAGCTGTCCGTGCGCGCCATCGAGGCCGACTTTCCGGTCAATTTCGCCGGTTATTTCGTGCACGAGCTGGAGCGCCTGGCGGCGCTGGCCCGCGACGGCCTGGTGAACGTGAACCGCGAATTCATCACGGTCACGCCCAAGGGCCGGCTCCTGATCCGCAATATCTGCATGGTGTTCGACCGCTACCTGCAACAGGGCCACCCGCTCGAACGCTATTCGCGTACGGTGTAGGCGACGATGACCCTCCTTCAACTGGCGCCGGTGTTCGTGGTGGGCCTGCTCGGCAGCGTCCACTGCATCGGCATGTGCGGCGGGATCGTCGCCGCGCTCTCGCAGGTGCCGGCGCGCCGCTTTCCGGTCGCCGTGGTCGCCGCGGACGCCCCGGTCACCGCGCTCGACATCGCTGCGCGTACCCTGGCCTACAACCTGGGCCGCATCAGCAGCTACGCCGTGGCCGGCGCGCTCGCGGGCGGCGCCTTCGGCGGCCTGGCCACGCTGGCGCGCGCCGCCAGCTGGCAGCTGGGCGCCCAGGTCTTCGCCAACCTCATGCTGGTCGTGCTCGGGCTGTACCTGGCAGGCTGGTCGAACGCCGCGGCCCAGCTGGAACGCATCGGTGCGCCCCTGTGGCGGCGCCTGCAGCCGCTGGCCGCGCGGGTCAACCGCATCGGCGGCGGGAGCGCCCACCTGGTGGCGCTCGGCGCGCTGTGGGGCTGGCTGCCATGCGGGATGGTCTACAGCATGCTGCTGACGGCGATGACGGCCGGTTCCGCTGCCGACGGCGCCGCCGTCATGGCGGCGTTTGGCCTTGGGACCTTGCCGGTGCTGCTGGCGGCGGGGATGGCCGGCGCGCGCCTGCGCCAGTTCCTCCAGCAGCGCCGGGTGCGCGTGGCGGGCGGCTTGCTGGTGCTCGGTTTCGGCATCCTCGGCCTGGCACGCGCCGCGGGCGGGTTGCCGCCGGCGATGGCGGGGCTGTGCATCGGAGCTCCAGCATGAATAGCGCGATTCGCTTCCCGTCATCCCCGCGCACGCGGGGACCTCTGCGCGCTCGTTCTGAGGCTTGCATCGCACCAGAGGTCCCCGCTTGCGCGGGGATGACGGGGCGGGCGGCGACGGCGGTGGAACAATGAGTACGACCTCATCGGCTACGCTGGCGGGCGACCTGTGCTTCCACTGCGGCCTGCCGCTGCCGGAGGATGCGTCCTGGACCGTGCAGGTGGCGGGCGTCGCCCAGCCGTGCTGCTGCCCGGGCTGCGCCGCCGTGGCGGGCGCCATCGTCGCGGGCGGCGGGGAAGCCTATTACACCGACCGCTGCGACTACGCGCCCACCGCGCCGTCCGCACGTCTTGCGCCCGAAGACCAGATCCGCTTCGCCCTCTACGACAGCGAGCCGCAGCGCTTCGCCACCCGCGGCGCGGAGGGCGTGTGGGAAGCCGTGTTCTCGGTCGAAGGCATCCGCTGCGCGGCCTGCACCTGGCTGATCGAGCAGCACCTGGCCCGCCAGCCCGGCGTGCGCTCCGCCACGCTGAACGTCGCCACCGGCCGCCTGTACCTGCGCTGGGACGACACGACCCGGCCTGGCGCCTTGCTCGAAGCCTTGCACGCGATCGGCTACCGCGCCTATCCCTACGACGCGGCGCGCTACGCCGGCCAGCTGGAGCGCGAGCGCAAGACCCTGTTCCGCCAGCTGTTCGTGGCCGGCCTGTCGATGATGCAGGTGATGATGTACGCCGTCCCGGTCTACCTGGCCGAGGACGGCACCCTCGACGCCAGCATGGAAGGCTTGATGCGCTGGGCCTCGCTGTGCCTGACGCTGCCCGCCATCTTCTATTCGGCCCGCCCGTTCTTCGCGGGCGCCTGGGCCAGCCTGCGCCGCCGCAGCCTGGGCATGGACGTGCCGGTCGCCCTCGGCATCGCGGCCGCCTTCGGAGGCAGCGTCGTCGCCACGCTGCGCGGCAGCGGCGCCGTCTCCTTCGATTCCGTCACGATG
>DASRUW010000650.1:0-6106 GCA_035655255.1 Telluria sp.
ACCGCGACATCACCGTGCTGGCCGGCGGCGCCCTGCTGCTGTCCGACGCCGACAACATCAACGGCATCAGTCTCACGCCCGATCCGGCCCTGCTGTTCGCGCGCCTGCGCAGCCTGCTGCCCGAAGCGCGCCGCGTGCTGGTCGTGTTCGACCCGCGCAAGTCCGAATGGCTGATCCGTATTGCCCGCGACGCCGCCCGTGGCCAAGGACTGGAACTGGTCGCCACCGAGGCGCGCGACCTGTCCCAGGCAGCCCGCGTGTATACCAATCTGTTCGCGTCGGCCGAGCCGCACCGGGATGCGGTCTGGCTGCCCCACGATAACACCACCGTCGAGGAAGGCACCCTGCTGCCCCTGATCCTCAAACAGTCCTGGGACAGCGGTGTCCCCGTGTTCTCCTCGAACATGCTGCACGTGAAAAAAGGCGCGCTGTTCGCGATGACCCCGAACAACGTCGAGCTCGGCCGCACCCTGGCCAGCTCCGCGCTCGGGCTGATGGCGGGCGAGCCGCGCAAGCGCGGCGTCCAGCCATTGCGCGAACTGCACGCCGCCATCAACCTGCGCACCGCCAGCCACATGGGCCTGTCGATCGGCCAGCAGCAGCAGCGCACGTTCGACTATATCTTCCCGGAGCCGTAATTTGATCCGAGCTTTTCTCCGCCGTACCGGCTTTCGCCGCCAGCTGACCGTCATCGTCACCGCCGCCATTCTCGGGCTGGCGCTGTTTTCGTCGCTGATGAACTCGTGGGAAGCCAGCCGTGGCATGCGCGACTATTTCGTCGAGCAGGGCCAGCGCATCGCCGAAAACCTCGCGCGCCAGAGCACGCTCGCCCTGCTCTACCACTCGGCCGAGAACGCCAAGGACGTGGTGGCCACCACCCTCACCTTCCCCGACGTGCAGGGCGTGGAGATCACCGACGTCAAGCAGCAGGTGCTGCTGTCCAAGCTGCAGCCGGGCGCGCACCCGGTGGCCAACATCAAGGCGCCCGAGGCACACGCCGGCATGCTGGGCGAATCGGCCGACGCCTGGCACTTCTCCGCGCCGGTGTTCGGCGGCCAGAGCGAGACCTCGCCCTTCGACCTGACCGAGCACCAGCCGCAGCTCCTCGGCTACGTCCACGTCGAGATCGGCAAGGACACCCTGAAACGCCTGACCTGGTCGCTCCTGATCGGCAACCTGGCGCTGACGCTCTCGTTCGCCGCCATCCTGCTGGCCGCCATGCGCCTGCTGGCGCGCCACCTGATCGACCCGCTCAACGCCTTGTCGGCCCTGATGCACCGCGCGGAGCAGGGCGAATCGGGCATGCGCGCCGAGCCGGCCGGCCCGCGCGACCTGATCGAGATGGGCCAGGCCTTCAACAAGATGATGGACGTGCTGGAGCAGCGCGAAGCGGAGCTGACCGCCTCGCGCGACGCGGCCGTGTCGATGGCCCAGATGAAGGCCCAGTTCGCCGCCACCGTCAGCCACGAGGTGCGCACCCCGCTCAACGGCGTGGTCGGCATGCTCGACATGCTCAAGGAAATGAGCCTGAACAAGCGCCAGGCCGAGTGCGTGGACGTGGCCTGGAACTCCTCGCGCACCCTCATCGACCTGATCAACAACATCCTCGACTTTTCCAAGATGGAGGCCGGCAAGCTCACGCTGGAAGAAGTGGACTTCGACCTGCGCAAGCTGCTGGAGGAAGTGATCGAGCTGGTCGCCAAGCAAGCCCAGCAGCGCGACGTGGAGCTCGGCTACGTGTTCGGCGAAGGCGTGCCGGACCGCGTCAACGGCGACTCCCTGCGCCTGCGCCAGATCCTCATCAACCTGCTCGGCAACGCCGTCAAGTTCACCGAGAACGGCCAGGTTGCGGTGCGCATCACCCGCGCCACCGACCTCGATTACGGCCTCGCCTTCGAGATCCAGGACACCGGCATCGGCATGACGCGCGACCAGCAGGACAACCTGTTCCAGTCCTTCGTCCAGGCCGACCCCTCGACCACCCGCAAGTACGGCGGCACCGGCCTGGGCCTGGCCATCTGCCGCCAGCTGGTGGGCCTGCTGGGCGGACGCATCTGGGTCGACAGCGCGCTCGGCGAAGGGACCACCTTCAGCTTCACCATCCGCTGCAAGCCGGCCGCCGCCCCCGCCGCCCCGGCGGTGCCGGACCCGGACCTGGCCGGCCTGCGCGTGGTGGTGGTCGACGCGGCCCAGATCGTGCGCAGCTTCGTCGACCAGATCATGCAGCGCCACGGCATCGAGTGCCATTCCACCCGCTGGGGCGGCGAGGCCCTGCGCCAGCTGCGCTTCGGGCTCGACAACGGCCGCCCGTACGCCCTGGTGATCATGGACATCGGCGCCGTCGACGACGACGGCAACGACCTGGCGCGCGAGATCGAGCGCAATGCCCCGGGCACCCATGTGCTGATCCTCGACCGCTTCGGCCCGCCCACGGTGGGCGAACTGGTCGACGGCTACGCCACGCTCGGCAAGCCGCTGCGCGAGGAACGGCTGATGGAAGCGATCCGCGAAGTGCTGGCCGGCGTGCACCGCCCGGCCGCGCTGCCGCAGCCGCACGCCCAGGCGCCGGACCGCGCCGAATTCCGCATCCTGGTCGCCGAGGACAACCGCACCAACCAGATGGTCGCCGCCGGCATGCTCAATATGAACGGCTGCACCTGCGAGTTCGCCGCCAACGGGCGCGAAGCGCTGGAAGCGGCGCGCAGCCGGATCTATGACCTGATCCTGATGGACTGCAGCATGCCGGAGATGGACGGCTACGAAGCCACCGCCCACATCCGCAACTACGAGGCGGCGCAGGACCGCCACACCCCGATCGTGGCGATGACAGCGAACACCCAGCTGGGCGACGCCGAGAAGTGCCTGTCGGCCGGCATGGACGACTACCTGGCCAAGCCGATCACCCTGGTGGAGCTGCGCCAGAAGCTCGACCGCTGGCTGCCGCGCGAGGCGAGCGAGGAGACCGCCGAGGTCCAGATGCGCCAGCGCGAGGCCTCCAACGAAGGCGCGATCGATCACGGCATCTTCATGAAGCTGCGCGACATCATGGGCGCGTCGCTGCAGGAAGCGGTCAGCCCCTTCCTCGAAGACACGCCGCAATATCTGCTCGACCTCGAAACGGCCGTCAACACGGGCGACAAGCAGATCGCCCGCGCCAAGGCGCATGCCATCAAGGGCTCGTCCGGCAACCTGGGCGCGCTGCAGCTGGCGCAGCTGGCCAAGGAAGCCGAGGAGCTGGCCATCGCGGGCGAACTGGCCAGGATCGCCCCGCTGCTGCCGCGCCTGCGCATCGCCTACAGCGAAGTGGCCGCCGAACTGGCGCACGAGGTCAAGGACGAACAGCTGCACGGCCACGTCGGCGCGGACGAGGTGGCGCACGTGCTGATCGTGGACGACGACCGCAGCACTCGCAGCACCCTGCGCTACACCCTGCAGCGCGACGGCTTCCGGGTCGAAGAGGCCGAACACGGCGCCCAGGCTCTCCAGATGCTCAAGCGCTACCACCCGGACGTGGTGCTGATGGACGCCGTGATGCCGGTGATGGACGGCTTCCTCGCCTGCGAGAAGATGCGCGACATTCCCGGCGCCAGCGCGATTCCCGTGTTGATGATCACCGCGCTGGAGGACAAGAGCTCGGTCGAACGCGCCTTCGCCGCCGGCGCCTCCGACTACATTCCGAAGCCGATCCACTACGCCGTGCTGTCGCAGCGCGTGCGCCGCATCATCGAAGCCAACCGGGCCGAGAAGCGCATCCGCCACCTCGCCTACAACGACCTGCTGACCGGGCTGCCGAACCGCACCCTGTTCTTCGATCTGCTCGGACAGTCGGTGGAACAGGCCCGCAACAGCGACAAGTCGCTGGCGGTGCTGTTCATGGACCTGGACCGCTTCAAGTACGTCAACGACAACCTCGGCCACGACGTCGGCGACCGCCTGCTCGTGGCCGTGGCCCAGCGCGTGCGCCGCACGGTGCGTTCGGTGGACGTGGTGGCGCGCCTGGGCGGCGACGAATTCGTGGTGGTGCTGGGCGATATCGACGAGCCGGCGCCGGCCGCCGCCGCCGCGCAGAACATCAACCGCGTGCTGTCGGCGCCGTTCCAGATCGACGGCCACGACATCTTCGTCACCAGCTCGGTGGGCATCGCCATGTTCCCCAACGACGGCGACGACGTGCCGACCCTGGTCAAGCACGCGGACAACGCCATGTACCGGGCGAAGAAAACCAACACCGGCTTCCAGTTCTACGAGGCGTCGATGGAGCAGACCATCTCCGAGCACGTGCGGCTGGAGACCGACCTGCGCCGCGCGCTGGAACACAACGACCTCGAGGTCTACTACCAGCCGCAGGCCGACGTGCAGAGCCGGGAAATCATCGGCATGGAAGCGCTGGTGCGCTGGCGTCATCCGACCCGCGGCTTCGTGCCGCCGAGCGAATTCATACCGCTGGCCGAGGAGACCGGCCTGGTCAACCGCCTGGGCGACTACGTGCTGCGCACCGCCTGCGCCCAGCTGCAACGCTGGCTGGTCCAGGGCCTGCCGCGCCTGCGGGTGGCGGTGAACCTGTCGGTGCGCCAGCTGCTGCAAAAGGATTTCGTCGACGCCGTCGAGGGCATCCTGACCGAGACCGGCCTGCCGCCGGAGCTGCTGGAGCTGGAAATCACGGAAAGCACCCTGATGGAGAATGCGCAGGACACGCTCGCGGTGCTGCACAGCCTGCGCGCGCTGGGCGTGCGTTTCTCGATCGACGACTTCGGGACCGGCTACTCCTCGCTGTCCTACCTGAAGCGCTTCCCGGTCGACATCATCAAGATCGACCGTTCGTTCGTGCGCGACACGCCGCAGGACGCGGACGACGCCGCGATCGTCACCGGCATCATCGCGCTGGCGCACAGCCTGCGGCTGGAGGTGGTGGCGGAAGGGGTGGAGACGGAAGCGCAGCTCAACTTCCTGCGCGAACAGGGTTGCGAGCTGTTCCAGGGCTACTTCCTGAGCCCCGCCGTGCCGGCCGACGACTTCGCCGGCCTGGTCACGGAGCGCGCCGCGGCATAGCCGTCATCCCCGCGAACGCGGGGATGACAGCTTAGATTTCTTCGTAAAGCGGCAGGGTCAGGAACTCGGAGAAGGTCTCCGAGGTCGACATCTGCTCGAAGATCCTGGCCGCGCGCTGGTAATGCTCCGGCGTGCCGTCGCGCGCCACTTCCAGCACCTTGCCCAGTTCCTCCGGAATCATCGCGCGCACCATGTCGGCCGTGACCTTGCGGCCATCTTCCAGCACGCCCTTCGGGGTGCGGATCCACTGCCACACCTGCGAACGCGAGATCTCCGCCGTCGCCGCGTCCTCCATCAGGTTATGGATCGGCACGCAGCCGTTCCCCGCCAGCCAGGCGCCCAGGTAGTGGATGCCGACGTTGATGTTGTAGCGCAGGCCAGCTTCCGTGATCGGCTGCTCCGGCTGAAAGTCCAGCAGCTGGACGGCCGTCACTTCCACGTCCGGGCGCAGCTTGCCGATCTGGTTCGGCCGCTCGCCCAGCACCTTGGTGAATTCCTCCATCGCCAGCGCGACCAGGCCCGGGTGCGCGACCCAGCCGCCGTCGTAGCCATCGCCCGCGTCGCGCGCCTTGTCCGCGCGCACGCCCGCCATCGCCGTGTCGTTCTTGGCCGGGTCGTTCTTGATCGGGATCAGGGCCGACATGCCGCCGATCGCCGGCGCGCCGCGCTTGTGGCAGGTCTTGAGCAGCAGCAGCGCGTAGGCGCGCATGAAGGGCGACGTCATGGTGACCTTGGCGCGGTCGGCCAGGCAGAAATCCTTGTCCAGCTTGAACTTCTTGATGCAGCTGAAGATGTAGTCCCAGCGCCCGGCATTCAGGCCCGCGCTGTGCTCGCGCAGCTCGTACAGGATCTCGTCCATCTCGAAGGCGGCGAGGATGGTTTCGATCAGCACGGTCGCCTTGATGGTCCCCTGCGGCAGGCCCAGCTCGTTCTGCGTCATCACGAAGATGTCGTTCCACAGGCGTGCCTCGAGGTGCGACTCCATCTTGGGCAGATAGAAGAACGGCCCGGCCCCGCGCGCGATCTGCTCCTTCGCGTTATGGAACATGAACAGGGC
>DASRUW010000651.1:0-2519 GCA_035655255.1 Telluria sp.
GGCCGGGGCCGGTCGAGCGGCAGCTCCAATAGGGCGGGCGCGCCGGCCAGGTGGCCGCGCCAGAATCCGAGCTGCGATTCCAGCGCGGCCCCTTGCAGCCAGGTGCGCTGCCAGACGGCGTAGTCGGCGTACTGCACGGCGAGCGGCGCGAGCGGCGAGCGTTCGCCCTGGCTGAAGGCGGCATACAGCGCGCTCAGTTCGCGCACCATGACGCCGATCGACCACCCGTCCGAGACGATGTGGTGCTGGGTGAGCAGCAGGATGTGCTCCAGCGCGCCCAGACGCAGCAGGCGGGCGCGGATCAAGGGACGGCGGGTGAGGTCGAACGGCGCGGTTGCCTCCTCGCGCTGCAGGCGTTCGGCGTGTTCGGCGCGTTCCGGCGCCGGGTACGCGGAAAGGTCGTCGCAGGGCAGATCGAACTCCGCGCCCGCGGGGTGAATCCGTTGAACCGGTTCGCCCGCCTCCTGCGCGAACGTCGTGCGTAGCGCTTCGTGGCGATCGACCAGGGCACTCAGCGCGGATTCCAGTGCCCAGCGGTCCAGGGCGCCTTCCAGCCGCAGCGCGGCCGGCAAGTGATAGGCCGCGCCGGCGGCTGCGTCGAGCTGTTGCAGGAACCAGAGGCGTTGCTGCGCGAGCGACAACGGCATGCCGTCCATGCGCGGGACCGGCGCCACCGGCAGTAGGCCGGCGCCCGGCGCTTGGGCCGCGCATTGGGCGAAAGCGTGCAGGAGCGGGTGCTCGAACAGGTCGCGCAGCGCGACTTCGCGGCCGAGCGTCTGGCGCAGGCGCGACACCATGCGCGTGGCCAGCAGCGAGTGTCCGCCCAGTTCGAAGAAGTTGTCGTTGCGGCCGATGCGGTCGACGCCGAGCAGCTCCTGCCAGATGGCGGCGACCGCCGTTTCGACCGCCCCTTTCGGCGCCTCGTAGGCGCGCACCAGCGCGGACAGGTCGGGCGCGGGCAGGGCCTTGCGGTCCACCTTGCCGTTGGGCGTGAGCGGCAGCGCGTCCAGCATCACGAAGGCGGATGGGATCATGTAGTCGGCCAGACTGGCGGAGAGCTCGGCGCGCAGCCCTGCGGCGTCAGGGGCTGCGCCATCGGCCGCCACCACGTAGGCCACCAGGCGCTGGTCGCCCGGTTGATCTTCGCGCGCCAGCACGACAGCCGCGCGCACGCCGGCGCAGGCCGTCAGGCAGGCCTCGATTTCGCCCAGCTCGACGCGCATGCCGCGCAGCTTGACCTGGAAGTCGGCCCGGCCGAGGTATTCGAGCTTGCCGTCCTCGCGCCAGCGCCCGAGATCGCCGGTGCGGTACAGGCGAGCGCCCGGCTGGAACGGATGCGCGACGAAGGCCTGCGCGGTCAGATCTTCCTGGTTCAGGTAGCCGCGCGCGAGACCCACCCCGCCGATGTGGATGGAACCCACGATCCCCGGCGGCACCGGCGCCATGGCGTCGTCCAGCACGTAGACCTGCATGTTGGCGATCGGCTTGCCGACGCAGACTGGCTGGCCCGGCTCGACCGGGAAGAAGGTCGACGTCATGGTGCACTCGGTCGGACCGTACTGGTTGACGAGGGAGAGGCCATCGCCGAAGGCGGCGCGCGCCGCGTTCACGTGCGCTTCCTTCAGCACTTCGCCCGACACCAGCGCCAGGCGCAGGCGCGCCGCGCCCGGCACCGTGGCCGCGGTGACGGCGTCGAGCAGCGAGGGCGTGATGCTGAGGAGCGCGGTGATGCCGTCGGCGGCGAGGCGGCGCGCGATGGCGGCCGGATCCTTCGCCTCGTCGGGCGTCAGGAGGTGCAGGCTCGCGCCGGACGACAGGGTTCCGACGATGTCCCGTACCGAGGCGTCGAAGGCGAAGGTCGGAATCTGGAGCACGCGGTCGGCCGCGCCCACGCCGTACTGGCGCACGACGAAGCTGACGTAGTTGACCGCGCCTTCGTGCCGGGCGGCCACGGCCTTGGGACGGCCGGTGGACCCGGAGGTGTACATCACGTAGGCCAGATTGTCCGGGGTCGCGACGCAGGGCGGATTGGTGGCGGGAGCGGCCTGCCAGGCAGCGTCCCGGTCCAGCAGCACGGCGGTGCACCGGCCGAAGCGGTCTGCGAGGCTTTCCTGGGCCAGCACGACGGCAGCGCCGGTATCGGCCAGCATGAAGTCCAGGCGTTCCTGGGGAAGCGCCGGGTCCAGCGGGACGTAGGCGCCGCCGGCCTTGAGCACGGCGAGCAGGCCCACCACCATGTCCGGGCCGCGTTCCACGCACAGGCCGACCAGCGATTCGGGGCCGACGCCGAGGCCGCGCAGATGATGGGCCAGGCGGTTGGCACGTTCGTTGAGGGCGGCATAGGTCATGCGGCCGTGCGCGGACACGAGGGCTGCCGCATCCGGCGTGCGTGCGGCCTGGACTTCGACCAGCTGGTGCAGCAGCGCGTCGCGCGGATAATGGGCCGCGGTCGCATTGAAGTCCTCGAGCACGCGGGAGCGTTCGGAGGCGGGCAGCAGCGGCAGGCGGCTGCACGCGAC
>DASRUW010000652.1:0-7541 GCA_035655255.1 Telluria sp.
GCTGCGCCAGCTCAAGCACCGACAGAAAATGACATAGACGTGCCGGCAACGTTGATCACATCGCCATGACGCAGGGGCTGGGGTTCGCGTCCCAGCGCTCCATGGTTGAGGGTGGCCGGCTGGGTGCCGTCCACGAAGGCCACGGCATAGCCGTCCGGGCCGCGGCTGATCGCCACCACGCACTCGCCCGTGCTGCCGAGGGTGGTGAGGGGCTTGGTGAGCTTGAGCGACTTGTTGATGTGCGGCCCGTTGGTCACGGTAACCATGCCGGTGGGCGGTTCCGGCGCCAGCTTGGCTTCGTAATCCAGGTGGTACATGGCCAGCATGAGGCGGTCGCCGTCCGCCAGCAGGTGGCGGGTGACGCGCTTGCCGTTGACGAAGCTGCCGTTGGTGCTGCCCAGGTCCTCCAGCACGACCTGGCCGTTGGTGACGATGAAGGCGGCGTGGCGCGCGCTGACAGTGGGATGGGTGGCCACGATGTCGTTATCCGGATGGCGGCCGAAGCTGGTCCGCTCGCGCGTCAGCTCGAACGTCTGCACTACCTGCCCTTCCAGCGACATGACGAATTTCGGCATCGGACCTCGCAAAAGAAAACGGGGAGCACGCTGGCCGCGCGCTCCCCGCCATTATGGGTCAAGCCCGGGCGAAATTACAGCATCGCCTTGAGCAGACGCGCCATTTCGGACGGGTTCTTGGTGACCTTGATGCCGCAGGACTCCATGATCTCCAGCTTGGCTTGCGCGGTGTCGGCGCCGCCCGAGATCAGCGCGCCGGCGTGGCCCATGCGCTTGCCCGGCGGCGCGGTGACGCCGGCGATGAAGCCGACCACCGGCTTTTTCATGTTGTCCTTGATCCAGTAGGCGGCGTTGGCCTCGTCCGGGCCGCCGATCTCGCCGATCATGATGACGGCGTCGGTCTCGGGATCGTCATTGAACATCTTCATGACGTCGATGTGCTTGAGGCCGTTGATCGGGTCGCCGCCGATGCCGACGGCGGAGGACTGGCCCAGGCCCAGGGCGGTCAGCTGGCCCACGGCTTCGTAGGTCAGCGTGCCCGAGCGGGACACCACGCCGATGCGGCCCTTGCGGTGGATGTGACCGGGCATGATGCCGATCTTGATCTCGTCCGGGGTGATGAGGCCGGGGCAGTTCGGGCCCAGCAGCAGGGTCTTGGAGCCGGCCTTGGCCATGCGGTCCTTCACGACCATCATGTCGCGCACGGGGATGCCTTCGGTGATGCAGATGGCCAGGTCCAGTTCCGCTTCCACGGCTTCCCAGATCGCGTCGGCGGCGCCGGCGGGCGGCACGTAGATCACGGACACGGTGGCGCCGGTGGCCTGCTTGGCTTCCTTGACGTTGGCGTAGATGGGGATGCCTTCGAAGTCCTCGCCGGCCTTCTTCGGATTCACGCCGGCGACGAAGCACTCGCGGCCGTTGGCGTAGTCGCGGCACATGCGCGTGTGGAACTGGCCGGTCTTGCCGGTGATGCCCTGGGTGATGACTTTGGTGTCTTTGTTGATCAGAATCGACATGTTCTTTCCTTCGAATTAGGCTTTGCCAGCAGCAGCGGCCACGACCGACTTGGCTGCGTCTTCCATCGTGTCGGCCGCGATGATCGGCAGGCCGGATTCGGCCAGCATCTTCTTGCCGAGGTCTTCGTTCGTGCCCTTCATGCGCACGACCAGCGGCACGTTCAGCGACACGGCCTTGGAGGCGGTGATCACGCCTTCGGCGATCACGTCGCAGCGCATGATGCCGCCGAAGATGTTCACCAGGATGGCCTTCAGGCCCGGGTTCTTCAGCATGATCTTGAACGCTTCCGTGACCTTCTCGGCCGTCGCGCCGCCGCCCACGTCCAGGAAGTTGGCCGGCTCGCCGCCGAACAGCTTGATGGTGTCCATGGTAGCCATGGCCAGGCCGGCGCCGTTCACCAGGCAGCCGATGTTGCCGTCCAGGGAGATGTAGGCCAGGTCGAACTTGGACGCTTCGACTTCGGCCGGATCCTCTTCATCCAGGTCGCGGTAGGCGACGATTTCCGGATGGCGGAACAGGGCGTTGGCGTCGAAGTTGAACTTGGCGTCCAGGGCGATGACCTTGCCGGAGCCGGTCAGGATGAGGGGGTTGATCTCGGCCAGCGAGGAATCGGTGTCCCAGTAGGCTTTGTACAGGCCTTGCAGGTTGGTGCGGGCGTCCACCACGGACGCTTCCGGCACGCCGATCTTGCGCGCCACGTCGTCGGCGTCGGCGTCGGTCAGGCCCACGCTCGGATCGATCACGACCTTGAAAATCTTTTCGGGATGGGAAGCGGCCACTTCCTCGATGTCCATGCCGCCCTCGGAGGACGCCATCAGCACCACGCGCTGGGTCACGCGGTCGGTGACCATGGAGACGTACAGTTCCTTCTTGATGTCGGCGCCTTCTTCGATCAGCAGGCGGCGCACCTTCTGGCCTTCCGGACCGGTCTGGTGGGTGACCAGCTGCATGCCCATGATCTGGTTCGCGTATTCGCGCACCTGCTCGAGCGACTTGGCCACTTTCACGCCGCCGCCCTTGCCGCGGCCGCCAGCATGGATCTGAGCCTTGACCACCCAGACCGGGCCGCCCAACTGTTCGGCGGCCTTGACGGCCTCGTCAACGGTCATGCACGGGATGCCGCGCGGGACCGTCACTCCGAATTTTCGGAGGATCTCTTTGCCTTGATACTCATGGATTTTCATGCTGGCTTTCCCTTCTGTTTTTGAACTGTGAGATGCGAAAAGGTTGAGGTTCGGATGAGCTAGCCGTTGACCGCCTTGACGACCCAGCGCGGGTAGTACTGCTCCACGGCCGGGCCGTCCGAGCGCAGCGCGTGGCAGCGGTCGAGCTGGAAGGGCTTGTGGGTCAGCTGGTCGTCTTCGGTGTGGCCGTCGCGGGTCTTGATGACGTCGTTGGCAAAGGCTTGCACGGCCGCCGTCGGCAGCACCTGGGCCAGTTCGCTCAGGTGGGTGCAGCCGAGGATGCCGGACAGGCGTTCCTTGATGCCGGCGCGGAAACCCTTCATCAGGTTCAGGCCGACCAGTCCCTGGTAGGCGGGACCGATGGTGTCGCAAAAACCGGGATAGGGAACGGCGTCCGAGGCGGCTTCGGCGGCCACGACGTTGAATTGCAGATCGATGGTGATGCGCAGGCTGAGGTTATGCAGTGCGGTGCCGCCCGGAACCAGGCCGGAGGCGAGGGTGACGTCGCGTTGCTTGACGTCGGTGATGCGGGCATCGAGATCCCACAGGCCGTCTTCGCGCGCGAACGCCTGCACCTCGATGGCGCGGGTGTGCCGCAATGCGCGGGCAACAGGAGGGGATAAAGGCATAGGTGAGACTCTCAGTATGTACAGCCATCGCTGCCGCAGTTTCTACGGCAAGGACCGCTCTTGCGGTGCTGCTCAAACTGGCGAAGTTTAGCACAGGCGAAAGACTCTCACCCGGTTTGGACGGAATTTCACCGCGTTTGAATCCGATCGGGAGCGGCCTGCGTATCAGGAAGGCATGCTGTTTTTTCAACCGTGTCAACCTGATGGAGGGAGCAAATGTTGCCTAAGTTTCAGCAAATCGCGGCCGGACTGCTGGCCGCCGGCCTGGCCAGTTCGGCCCTGGCCTCGAGCCACCGGGAAGCGCCGTTCATCGCGCGCATGCCCAAGGTGGATGCCACCGACTTCTATATGTTCCGCAGCTACGAGGCGGGACGTGCCGGCTTCGTCACCTTCGTTGCCAACTATGCGCCGCTGCAGGATGCCTATGGCGGGCCGAACTTCTTCAGCCTCGATCCGGATGCGTTGTATGAAATCCACATCGACAACAACGGCGACGCGCGCGAGGACCTGAGTTTCCAGTTCCGCTTCACCAATACCAACAAGGACGCCAAGTTCACGGTGGGCGGCAAGCAGGTGGCGATTCCCCTGGTGATCAACGGCGGGGCGATCGACAGCGTCAACCCGGCCGGGCTGAACGTGCGCGAGACCTATACGGTGAATGTGGTGCGCGGCGACCGGCGCAGCGGCAGCCGGGCGGCGGTGACCAACGCCAGCGGCGGCGCCACCGTGTTCGACAAGCCGGTCGACAACATCGGGATGAAGTCGATCCCGAACTATGCGGCCTACGCGGACAAGCACATCTACACGATCAACATCCCCGGCTGCGCCACGCCGGGCCGCATGTTCGTCGGCCAGCGCAAGGACCCGTTCGCCGTAAACCTGGGCGAGACCTTCGACCTCATCAACATCAAGGCGCCCGCCGTCGAATTCGACCCGAATGCGGAACACGCGGCGCGCGACGACCTGGACGACAAGAACGTCACCACCTTGGCGCTGGAAGTGGCCGCGTCCTGCCTCACGGCCGGCAACGAGCCGGTGATCGGCGCCTGGACCACGGCCAGCGTGCGCCAGGGGCGGCTGATCAATCCGAATGGCGGCTCGAAGGAAGGCGGGGCCTGGACCCAGGTGTCGCGGCTCGGCATGCCGTTGGTGAACGAGGTGGTGATCGGCCTGAAGGACAAGGACCGCTTCAACCACAGCAAGCCGAGCGCGGACGCCCAGTTCGCGGACTACGTGACCAATCCGACCCTGCCCGCCCTGATCGAAGTGCTGTTCGGCAGCGCGGGCGCGAAGGCGCCGACCAAGTTCCCGCGCAACGACCTGGTGGCGGCCTTCCTCACCGGCGTCCAGGGCCTGAACCAGCCGGCCGGCGTGAAGGCGTCCGAGATGCTGCGCTTGAATACGTCCATCGCCCCCGTGGCCAAGGGAGCGCAGAAGCGGCTTGGCGTGATCGACGGCGACAATGCGGGCTTCCCCAATGGCCGCCGCCCCGGCGACGACGTGGTGGACATCGAGCTGCGCGTGGCGATGGGCAAGCTGTGCACGCTGAACCTCGGCTGCGCACCGGCCGACGCCCCCGCGGGCGCGATCCGCTTCACCGACGGCGCCTATCTGGACGACAGCTTCTTCAACGCGTCCTTTCCCTACCTGAAGACCCCGATCCCGGGTTCGCCGCAGCAATGAGGAGACGGCCATGAAACGCTCCTTTTTCCTCCTTGCCTTGCTGCTGGCCGGTTGCGGCGGCGGCAGCAGCCATCAGGGTGACAACGGCGGACCGCCGCCGGGTCCGGCGCCGGATACCTTCCTCGCCACCGTCGCCGCGGTGGTGGACAAACCGGCGGACGACACCGAGCCGACCGCAGTGGACGGCGTGATGCCGAGCGCGCCGGACGACACCGAGCCTTTGGCGGTCGCGCCATGAGACGGACGGCGCTCGTCGTGCTGGCGCTGGCGGTGGGCGCCGCCGGCGCCG
The DNA here is from genome assembly GCA_035655255.1 of Telluria sp. Classification (GTDB taxonomy): domain Bacteria; phylum Pseudomonadota; class Gammaproteobacteria; order Burkholderiales; family Burkholderiaceae_D; genus Telluria. The sequence goes on from DASRUW010000652.1 coordinate 5,318, forward strand.
CCCCGTTCCGGCCGGCGACCGGCACGCAAGTGCTGGAAGTGCTGCCGGCGCGGGCCACGCCGCAGCAGCAGGAACTGCGGCGGTTGCGCACTGCGCTGGCGGCCGCGCCGAATGATGCCGGGCGCGCCGCCGCCGTGGCGCGGGCGTGGATCGAGCTTGGCCGCAGCGAGTCCGATCCGCGCTACTTCGGCTATGCGCAGGCGGCGCTGGCGCCGTGGTGGCGCGTGCCCGCGCCACCACCCGAGGTGCGCCTGCTGCGCGCCGTGCTGCTGCAGACGAACCACCACTTCACCGATGCGCTGGCCGACCTGGACGCGCTCACGCTCGCCGATCCCGGCAACGTCCAGGCCTGGCTCACGCGCGCCACCGTGCAGACGGTGCGGGCGGACTACGCGGGCGCCCTGCATAGCTGCGGGCGCGTCTCGGCGCTGGCCGACCCGCTGGTCAGCACCGCCTGCCTGGCCAACGTCGCCAGCCTCACCGGGCGGCTGGAGGCGAGCGAACGTCTGCTGGCCCTGACCTTCGCGCGCAGCGGCGTTACCGACGCCGCGCTGGTCGCGTGGGTGCAGACGATGCTCGCCGAAATGGCCGTGCGGCGCGGCGACGCGGCGGTGGCGGAACGCCGTTTCCGGCAGGCGCTGCGCGCGGCGCCAGGCGATGCCTACCTGCTGGGTGCCTACGCCGACTTCCTGCTCGATCAGGGCCGCTCCGCTCAGGTGGCGGAGCTGCTGTCCTCTCACCTGCGCGTGGACGGCCTGCTGCTGCGCTACGCGATCGCCCTGAAGCGCACGCGCAGCGACGAGCTGCCCGGCGTGCTGCGCGAACTGGACGCGCGCTTCGACGCCGCGCGTCAGCGTGGCGACAGCATCCACCAGCGGGAGCAGGCGCGCCTGCTGCTGGAGCTCCAGGCGGCCCCAGTGGAGGCCCTGCGCGTAGCGCAGAAGAACTGGGATATACAAAAGGAGCCGGCCGATGCGCGCATTCTGCTCGAGGCGGCGCGCGCCGCGCGCGACCGGGCGGCCGCGCGGCCCGTTCTGGGCTGGATGAAGAGCCATGGCGTCGAGGACAAGGCGCTGTCCGCTCTCGCCGCCGCACTGGGAGGTGGCGCATGAAGAACCTGATCCTCGTTCTGCTGCTGGTGCTGGCGCTGCCCGCTTCGGCGCACAAGCCGAGCGACAGCTACCTGACGCTCGATGTGCAGCAAGCGCGCATCGAGGGCCGCTGGGACATCGCCCTGCGCGACCTGGATTACGCCATCGGCCTGGACGCCGACGGCGACGGCCGCCTGACCTGGGACGAGGTACGATCCCGGCACAGCGCCATCGCCGCGTATGCGCTCGCCCGCCTGCGCCTCGCCATGGGCGAGCAGGCTTGCACGCTACGCGCGGGCGAGCAGCTGGTAGACCGCCATACCGACGGCAGCTACACCGCCCTCTACTTCACGGCAGCGTGTCCGCGCCCGGGAAGCACTCTGCAGGTGGACTACCGCCTGTTCGCCGACCTCGATCCGCAACACAAAGGGCTGCTGCAGCTGCGCGCGGGCGGCCGGGCATCGACCGCGATCTTTGGCGTGGACCAGCCGGTGCAGGCGCTCGCATTGAACGGCGTGCCGGCCTGGCGCAGTTTTCTGGCCTATGGCCGGGACGGCGTGCTGCACATCTGGGCCGGATTCGACCACATCCTGTTCCTGGTCTCACTGCTGCTGCCCGCGGTGCTGGTGCGCGGTGACGGCGGATGGCAGGCCGCCCCCGCATTCCGCGCCGCCGCCGGCGATGTGGTGAAGGTCGTCACGGCGTTCACCGTCGCGCACTCGCTCACGCTCGCCGCGGCAACGCTGGGCATCGTCACCCTCCCCTCGCGCCTGGTCGAATCCGCCATTGCGGCCTCGGTGGTGTTTGCCGCGCTCAACAACCTGTTCCCGCTGGTGCACGGACGGCGCTGGCTGGCCGCCTTCGTGTTCGGGCTGGTGCATGGCTTTGGCTTTGCGGCCGTGCTGACCGATCTCGGCTTGCCGGGCGCGTCGCTCGCGGCGGCGCTGGCCGGATTCAATCTCGGTGTGGAAGCCGGCCAGCTCGCGATCGTCGCGGCCTTCCTGCCGCTGGCGTTCCTGCTGCGCGCGAGCTGGTTCTACCGCCGCCTGGTGCTGACCGGCGGCTCGCTCGCCACCGCCGGCGTCGCCGCCATCTGGCTGGCCGAGCGCGCCCTTGGCCTCAGCCTCAGCTAG
>DASRUW010000653.1:0-4806 GCA_035655255.1 Telluria sp.
GCTGATGTGGGCGCCGAACAGGAACAGTTCGTCGCCCTTGCGGATGATGTACGCCTCCTTGAGCTGCACGCGGCCCTCGCGGATGGCTTTGACTTCCCACCCCTCCAGCACCAGACCGGCTTCGTAGCGGTCTTCGATGAAGTAGTCGTGGAAGGCTTTTCGGTTGTCGATGATGCTCATGAAATCGCAAAAATGTCCGGGTCGGTTAAACTACCGCCTTGAAACTTACCATCATAGCAAATGGCCCATCAATGGCAGTAGTGCACAAGTCAGTTCTTCTCGGGTATTCCGCCGAACAGATGTTCGACCTGGTGGCGACGGTCGAAGATTATCCCAAGTTTCTGCCCTGGTGTGGCGGAGTCAAGGTGATCGAGCGGTCGCACGAGCGGCTGGTGGCCTGCCTGGCGGTCCACTTCAAAGGCGTGAGCCAGAGCTTCACCACCGCCAACCACCACGCGCGGCCGACCAGCATGCGCATGTCGCTGGTCGACGGGCCGTTCCGGCTGCTCGATGGCACCTGGAACTTCCGCGCCCTGCGCGACGACGCATGCAAGGTGGAGCTGAACCTGCACTATGAATTCTCGAACCGCATGCTGGAGGGCCTGGTCGGCCCCGTGTTCGGGGTGATCGCCAACAGCATGGTCGATTCCTTTTGCAAGCGCGCGGAGACGGTGTATGGCTGATCGCATCCGTGTCCAGGTGTGCTATGCGCTGCCGGAGCGGGAATTCCTGCGCGCGCTGGAGGTCGATGCCGGGACCACGATCGAGCAGGCGATCCGCTTATCGGGCCTGCTCGAAGAATTCCCGAACCTGGATCTGGGCAGCCACAGCGCCGGTATCTACGCCAAGAAGAAGGCGCTCGACACCGTGCTCAAGGAGCATGACCGGATCGAGCTGTATCGCCCTTTGCTGGCCGACCCGAAGGAAACGCGGCGCCGGCGCGCCGCTGGCAAGGCCAAGACCGGCCGCTGATCAGCGACAGCCGGCCACGATCTCCGCGGCGCGCACGGCGTTCTTGGCGCGCTCGATGTCGTTCATGAATTCGCGTTCGCCGAAGGCGTTGACTTTCCCGAGCCGGGCGCCGGAGTCGTACTGCTGCTTGGCCGCGCGCGCGGCGTCGCACTGTTCCTGGCGCGCCTTGGCGTTCTGGGCTTCCAGCGCGTCCTTCTTTTCCTGCTCCGCGCGTTCCTCCTGGCGTTTGCGGAAATCCATCTCGCGCTCGGCCAGCGTGGGCGGACCTTTGGGCGCCGGCTGCGCCTTGGCCGCTGCCTGCGCCTGCGGTTGGGCAGGGGCATCCGGTAGCTGCAGATCCAGCGCGCTCAGGTTCGGCGCCTGGATGATGTCCTTGGTCGGCACGTCGGGAGGCGGGGCGCGGTCGGAGTAGTGGCGGATGCCCTTGTTGTCTTTCCATACATACTGGGCATGGGCCAGGCTGGCGGCCAGCAGCAGCGCGGCCGTGATGGCAAGGCGCAGTTTCATCTTGGGTTCTCCCATGGATACCTCGGTCCTGATTTCGCCACGATTGCGCGGCCGTGTCAACGTGCCGGGGCCGAATTTTGGGGCAGGGCGAGACGGATGGCGCGACTTTCTGTATAATCTACTTTTGCGCCTATAGGAATTTCACTATGCGTCTCCTCCAGAAAGCACTCACGTTCGATGATGTGCTGCTCGTCCCGGCTTATTCCAACATCCTGCCGGTCGCCACCTCCCTGCGTACCAAGCTGACCCGCAATATCACGCTGAATATTCCGCTGCTGTCCGCTGCCATGGACACGGTGACGGAAGCCCGCCTGGCCATCGCCATGGCGCAGGAAGGCGGCATCGGCATCATCCACAAGAACCTCGCGCCGAAGGACCAGGCGCGCGAAGTGGCGCGGGTGAAGCGGTTCGAGGCCGGCGTGCTGCGCGATCCGATCACGATCCCGCCGACGATGACGATCCGCGAGGTGATCGACCTGACGCAGCAATACGGCATCAGCGGCTTCCCTGTCGTCGAGGGCAAGATCGTGGTGGGCATCATCACCAACCGCGACCTGCGTTTCGAGACGGAGCTGGACGCCGAGGTGCGCGCCAAGATGACGCCGCGCGAAAAGCTGGTCTACGTGAAGGAAGGCGCGGACCTGGACGAGGCCAAGCGCCTGATGAACAAGCACCGCCTGGAACGCGTGCTGGTGGTGAACGAGGCGTTCGAACTGCGCGGCCTGATCACCGTGAAGGACATCCAGAAGTCGACCGAGCACCCGAACGCCTCCAAGGACGCGCAGGGCAAGCTGCTGGTCGGCGCCGCCGTCGGCGTGGGCGACCGTGACAAGGAGCGCGTCGAGCTGCTGGTGGCCGCCGGCGTGGACGTGCTGGTGGTCGACACCGCCCACGGCCACTCGCAGGGTATCCTGGACCGCGTGAAGTGGATCAAGCAGACCTACCCGCAAGTCGACGTCATCGGCGGGAACATCGCCACCGCCGCCGCCGCCAAGGCGCTGGTGGAAAACGGCGCGGACGCGGTCAAGGTCGGCATCGGCCCCGGCTCCATCTGCACCACCCGCATCGTCGCGGGCGTAGGCGTGCCGCAGATTACCGCCATCTCCAACGTGTCCGACGCCCTCAAGGGCACCGGCGTGCCGTGCATCGCGGACGGCGGCATCCGCTTCTCCGGCGACATCGCCAAGGCGCTGGCCGCCGGCGCGAACACGGTGATGATGGGCTCCATGTTCGCCGGCACCGAGGAAGCGCCAGGCGAAGTGATCCTGTACCAGGGCCGCTCCTACAAGTCCTACCGTGGCATGGGTTCGCTGGGCGCGATGGCGGACGGCTCGGCCGACCGCTACTTCCAGGACGCTTCCGCCAAGGCCGACAAGTTCGTCCCCGAGGGCATCGAAGGCCGCGTGGCCTACAAGGGCTCCGTGCTGGCCATCCTGTACCAGCTGGTGGGCGGTGTGCGCCAGGCCATGGGCTACTGCGGCTGCGCCACCATCGACGAGCTGCGCGAAAAGGCGGAATTCGTCGAGATCACTTCCGCGGGCATGCGCGAGTCGCACGTCCACGACGTGCAGATCACGAAGGAAGCGCCGAACTACCGCTCCGAATAAACAGCTTCACCGACGCGGCGACTAGTTCGCCGCGTTGTCCATCTGGCCCCGCATTTCACTCATCCTCGATCTCCAACATGCATTCCAAGATCCTCATTCTCGATTTCGGTTCCCAGGTCACCCAGCTGATCGCGCGTCGCGTGCGCGACGCAGGCGTGTTCTCCGAAGTGCATCCCTACGACGTTTCCGACGACTTCATCCGCAACTACGGCGCGGCCGGCATCATCCTGTCCGGCAGCCACAATTCGACGCTGGAAGGCGACGCGCCGCGCGCGCCGCAGGCGGTGTTCGAAGCGGGCGTGCCGGTGCTGGGCATCTGTTACGGCATGCAGACCATGGCCGCGCAGCTGGGCGGCAAGGTGGAAAACGGTCTGCTGCGCGAATTCGGCTACGCCGAAGTGCGCGCGCGCGGCCACTCGAAGCTGCTCAACGAGATCAACGACTTCGTCACCGACGAAGGCCACGGCATGCTGCGCGTGTGGATGAGCCATGGCGACAAGGTGCTGGAGATGCCGCCCGGCTTCAAGCTGATGGGTTCTACCGACAGCTGCCCGATCGCCGCCATGTGCGACGAGGAGCGCCGCTTCTACGCCGTGCAGTTCCACCCCGAGGTGACGCACACCTCGCAGGGCCGCGCCATCCTGGGCCGCTTCGTGCACGAGATCTGCGGCTGCAAGTCGGACTGGAACATGCCCGACTACATCACCGAAGCGGTCGAGGCGATCCGCAAGCAGGTGGGCAGCGATGAAGTGATCCTCGGCCTGTCCGGTGGCGTCGATTCGAGCGTGGCCGCGGCCCTGATCCACCGCGCCATCGGCGACCAGCTCACCTGCGTCTTCGTCGACCATGGCCTGCTGCGCCTTAACGAAGGCAAGATGGTGATGGACATGTTCGAGAAGAACCTGGGCGTGAAGGTGGTCCACGTGGACGCCGTCGACCAGTTCATGGGCCACCTGGCCGGTGTGTCCGATCCGGAGCAGAAGCGCAAGATCATCGGCCGCGAATTCGTCGAAGTGTTCCAGCGCGAGGCGGGCAAGCTGACCAGCGCCAAGTGGCTGGCCCAGGGCACCATCTACCCGGACGTGATCGAAAGCGCGGGCAAGGGCAAGAAGGGGCAGACCATCAAGAGCCACCACAACGTGGGCGGCCTGCCGGAGACCCTCAACCTCAAGCTGCTGGAGCCGCTGCGCGAACTGTTCAAGGACGAAGTGCGCAAGCTGGGCATCGCGCTCGGCCTGCCGCACGACATGGTATACCGCCACCCGTTCCCGGGCCCGGGCCTGGGCGTGCGCATCCTGGGCGAAGTGAAGAAGGAATACGCGGACCTGCTGCGCCGCGCCGACGCCATCTTCATCGAGGAGCTGCGCAATACGCCGTACGAAGGCGTGGTGGTGGAGGGCAGCGATCCGGACGCGGCCCCGAAGAACTGGTACGAGGCGACCAGCCAGGCCTTCGCCGTGTTCCTGCCGGTGAAATCGGTGGGCGTGATGGGCGACGGCCGCACCTACGACTATGTGGTGGCGCTGCGCGCCGTGCAGACCCAGGACTTCATGACGGCGCACTGGGCGCATCTGCCGCACACGCTGTTGGGCAAGGTCTCGAACCGCATCATCAACGAGGTGCGTGGCCTGAACCGCGTGGTGTACGACATCTCGGGTAAGCCGCCTGCGACGATTGAGTGGGAGTAATCTCGCTATCTGACCCACCCGTTTGCCTGGGT
>DASRUW010000654.1:0-5216 GCA_035655255.1 Telluria sp.
TGTTCGACTTCGCCTTCCGCCAGTACGCGCAGCGCTGGAAATTCAAGCGCCCGACCCCGGCCGACTTCTTCCGCACCATGGAGGATGCTTCCGGCACGGACCTCGACTGGTTCTGGCGCGGCTGGTTCTACACCACCGACGCGGTCGACATCAGCATCGACGGCATCACCGAGTACAGCGTCTCGTCCAAGGACCCGGAGAAAGAGAAGGCCTGGCAGAAGGCGCGCAAGGACGCGGAACCGGTCTCCATTACCAACCAGCGCGACGCCGGCACCAAGCGCCGCCTGGACCTGCATCCGGAGCTGAAGGACTTCTACAACGAGCATGACGACTACACGGTCACCAACAAGGACCGCAACAAGTACAACGAGACCGTGGAAGGCCTGGAGGATTGGGAAAAAGACCTGCTCAAGCAGGGCAAGCACCTGTACCTGGTCGATTTCTCCAACCTGGGCGGGTTGGTCATGCCGCTGATCCTGGAGATCGAGCTCAAGTCCGGCAAAAAATACATCGAGCGCATCCCGGCCGAAGTGTGGCGCTATACGCCCAAGAAGGTCACGAAGCTGATCGTCACCGACGAACCGATGGTCGGCCTGGTGCAGGACCCCTACTGGGAGACGGCCGACATCGACCAGTCCAACAACGCCTGGCCGCGCCGTGTCACGCCCTCGCGCCTGGAGCTGTTCAAGACCGAGCGTGGCCAGGGTGACCTCATGAAGGACATCAAGACACCGCTCAAGAAGAAGTAGGCGCGGTACACTGCTGGCCATGTTGCGAACCATCCTCCTTGCGCTCGCCCTGCTGTGCATCCTGCCGGCGCGCGCCCACAACTTCCACGCGGGGCTGACCGAGCTCAGTTTCAATCCGCGCACCGGCAGCACGGAAGTCGTGCACACGCTGATGGCGCACGACGTCGACCTGCTGATGCTGAACCTGTATCAGCGCCAGCCCGACTACAGCGACGCGGACGACGAGGCGGCTCTGCGCCGCTACGTGGAGGCGACCTTCTACCTGGTCGGCAAGGACGGCAAGCGCCTGCCGCTCAAGTGGGTCGGGGTGAAGGCCGAAGTGGACAGCATTACCGTCTTCGCGGAAGCGGAACGCACCCCGCTCGCCGCCATCGCCCGCATCCACGACGGTTTGCTCGGCGACTTCCTGCGCGACCAGGTCAATACCCTCAACCTGCGCCAGGACGGCAAGGTCCGCACCCTCACCTTCACGGCGGACAAGACGGAACTTCCGCTCGACTAGCGATGCGCCACCGCCTCGCCGCGCTTTTTCTGCTGCCTGCCCTCGCCCATGCGGACGACCTGGTCCTGCAGCGCGTGCTGGTGGAAGGCGCGCGCGCCAGCCAGCTCGGTCTGGCCGATGCCGCCAGCAGCGGCACCGTATCGCAGAAGGAGCTGCTGGCGCGCGGCGTGCTGCGCCCCGGCGAGCTGTTGGAAGCTGCGCCCGGCGTCATCGTGTCCCAGCACAGCGGCGAGGGCAAGGCGAACCAGTTCTACCTGCGCGGCTTCAACCTGGATCACGGCACCGATCTGCGCACGACGCTGGAGGACATGCCCGTCAACCAGCGCAGCCACGCGCACGGCCAGGGCTGGACCGACCTCAATTTCGTGATTCCCGAACTCGTGGCGCGGCTGGACTACGGGAAGGGGCCCTACTCGGCGCAGAACGGCGACTTCGCGGCCGCCGGCAGCGCCGCGCTGGTCTATGCCAACCGCCTGCCGCGCGCCACGGCCAGCGCCGCCGGCGGCGCCAACGGCTACGCGCGTGCGCTCGCAGCGGGCTCGCCACAGGTGGGCGGCGGCGCGCTGCTGTACGCAATCGAAGTCCTGCACAACGACGGCCCCTTCACCCATCCCGACGACTACCGCAAGCTCAATGCCGTGCTGCGCTACAGTTCCGGCTACGCCAACAACGGCTACACGCTGACGGCGATGGCCTACACGGGCCGTTGGAACGCAACCGACCAAGTGCCGGCGCAGGCCGTGGAAGCGCACGAGATCGGACGCTTCGATGCAGCCGATCCGACCGACGGCGGCGCGGCGCGCCGTTTCAGCCTGTCCGGCGTCTGGCGCCGCACGCAAAGCGACACGGCCGACAAGGTCAGCGCCTACGTCATCCGCAACCAGCTCGACCTGTTCTCCAACTTCACCTGGTTCCTCAACGACCCGGTCAACGGCGACCAGTTCGCGCAGCCGGACCGGCGCGTGACCAGCGGTCTGAACGCCAGCCGCGCCTGGCATACGCATGGGGCATCGGTCAATTCCGTGCTGGCCGCGGGCATCCAGCTCCAGAACGACAACATCTTCAACGGCCTGCTGGCCACGCGGGCGCGCGCGCCGCTGCGCACGGTGCGGGCCGACCATATCGTCGAGAGCAGCGCGGCGGCCTTCCTGGAACAGCACGTGGCCTGGAGTCCGACGCTGCGCACGGTGGCCGGACTGCGCGTGGACCGCTACCGCTTCCAGGTCGACGGAAGCGGCCAGGATGCGACCCGGCTCAGCCCCTCGGCCGGCATCGCGCTCGGCCCCTGGCACCAGACGGAGCTCTACGCCAACGCCGGCGGAGGCTTCCACAGCAACGACGCGCGCGCCGTGCTGCTGGGTGCGGATGGCCTGGTGCGCGCCCGGGGAGCGGAGCTGGGCCTGCGCAGCGAAGCGATGACCGGTGTGCAGGTCGCCGCCGCCCTGTACCGGCTCGACGTGGCGTCCGAACTGACCTGGCTCGGCGACCAGGGGACGACCGAAGCCGGACCGCCCAGCCGGCGCGGCGGCCTCGAGCTGTCGCTCGCCTGGCGCGCGGCGCGCTGGCTGGCGGTGGACGTGGACGCAGCCTATGCCCGCGCCCGCACGCGTGCAGCGCAACCCGCCCGCCTGCCGGGCGCGGTCGAGGGCGTCGCGCAGGCCGGACTGACCGTGGACCGGCTCGGCCCCTGGTCCGGCGCACTGCGGCTGCGCTACATCGGCCCGCGCCCGCTCACGGAAGACAACCGCGTGCGCGACGGCGCCAGCGTCACCTTGAACGGCAACGTCACCTATCGTCTCGGCGGCGACCTGCGCCTGCAACTCGAAGGCTTCAACCTCACCGGCCGGCGCGGCAACGCGGCCTCCTACTTCTACGCTTCGCGCCTGCGCCCGGATGCGGCCGCGCGCGCGGACATCCACTTCCATCCGCTGGAGCCGCGCACGCTGCGCCTGTCCCTGTCCCGCCAGTACTAAGCTGCCCTGCACGCGCGACGCGCAAAAGTGCTACGCTGCCCGGCATGAAGCCCTTCGATCCGCCCTTCAACGATCCGGCCGACGCCGTCAACCGCCTGCGCGAGGACGGCTACATCCTGCTGGCCCCGCAGGACGTGGCACGCCTGGCCGGCTGCACCCTGGCCGAACTGGACGCGCTGGTCCCGAGCTGGGACCGGCTCGCTCCCGACAACTACCTGAAAGACGGCGGCCGCTATCGGCACCGCCGCCATTCCTGCTTCGTGCAGGAAGACGGCGCGCTGACGCAGGCGCCGCACCGCGCGCACTGGCAGCCGGTCGAATACAACGCCCTGCACGGCGGCATGCACCGCATGTTCGAGCCGGTCGAACCGGGCACGGTGAGCCAGCCCGCATGGCGCCGCCTGATCGCCGCGCTGGGCCAGCTGTGCGCGCGCGCCCGGCCGCAGCCACGCTGGTTCGTCGAGGCGCACCAGTTCCGCATCGATACCGCCGAGGGCATCGGCCGCCCCACGCCGGAAGGCGCGCACCGCGACGGCGTGGACTTCGTGGCCGTACTGCTGGTCGCGCGTCACAACATCAAGGGCGGCGAAACGCGCCTGTTCGAGGCGGACGGCCCGAACGGCAAGCGCTTCACCATGCTGGAGCCGTGGACTTTGCTGCTGATGGACGACGGCGCCGTGATCCACGAATCGACGCCGATCCAGCCGGTGGGGCCGGACGGGCATCGCGACACGCTTGTCCTTACATGGCGGGCCGGCGGCTTTCAGGGGGATGGGCAGAGCTTGCCGGATAGGCTATAGTCCTCGACAAGCGGCGCGGCCGCGTCGAACGCGTTACGTGAGATGAGCGAAATCCTGATCGTCGAGGACAGCCCCACCCAGGCGGAGCGCCTGCGCCGCCAGCTCATGATGCAGCAGTACCGGGTGCGCCTGGCGAACAACGGGCGCGCGGCACTGGAAGCGATTCGCGCGACGGCGCCCGACCTGGTCCTGTCCGACATCGTCATGCCGGAGATGAACGGCTACGAACTGTGCGCCGCCATCAAGGCCGATCCGGCGCTGGCCGGCATTCCGGTGGTGCTGCTCACCTCCCTGACCGAATCGCGCGACGTCCGCCGCGGCATCGAATGCGGCGCCGACAGCTTCGTGCGCAAGCCCTACACCGAAGCCTATCTGCTGGAGCGGGTCGCGGCCCTGCTGGCGCCGGAGCGGCGCGCGGAAGCCGGCGACGGGCGGCGCCAGCTGATCGACCTGTCGATCTCCCTGTATGAACAAGCCGTGCAGATGAACGCCGAGCTGCAGGAGCGCGAGCGCCAGGTCATCGAATTGAACATGAAGCTCGCCCAGCATGCGCAGACGCTGGAGAGCACCAACCGCGAGATCGCGCGCCAGAACGCGGAGCTGGAAGCGGCCAACCGCCTCAAATCGACCTTCATCGCGAGCGTGTCGCACGAACTGCGCACGCCGCTCAACGCCATCATCGGTTTCACCGGCGCGCTGCAGATGAAGCTGTCCGGGCCGCTGACCGCCGAACAGGAAAAGCAGCTCGGCATCATCCGCACCAGCGCCGGCCACCTGCTCGACCTGATCAACGACATCCTGGACGTGGCCAAGATCGAGGCCGGCACCATGAAGGTCAGCCCCGAACCCGTGCCCTGCCACCTCCTGGTGCAGGAGACGGTCGATACGGTGCGCCAACTGGCGGCGCAGAAGAACCTAGAACTGCGCCTGGAGCTGCCGCCCGACCCCGTGGTGATCAGCACCGACCGCCGCGCCTTCACCCAGATCCTACTCAACCTGCTGGCCAACGCGATCAAGTTCACGGAACACGGCGGGGTGACGGTGCGCCTGGCGGCGGCGGGACCGATGCTGGAAGTGGCGGTGGCCGACACCGGCGCCGGCATCCGCCCGGAAGACCAGGACAAGCTGTTCAAGGCCTTTTCCCAGCTCGATTCGACCGCGACCCGGCATGCGGACGGCACTGGCCTCGGCC
>DASRUW010000655.1:0-2987 GCA_035655255.1 Telluria sp.
GGGAGTGGATATGTTCCAGGCATTCGGATTCGGCGGCGTCGCCTGCGCGCGCTGCGGCCACCGGAACGGCGAGGACGCCGCCTATTGCGCCAAATGCGGCATGAGCGCGGGCGCGCCGCGCCACGAGCCGGTCATGCGCGAGAATCGCTGGATTCCCGGTCCGGACGAATTCGCCGTGTTCTTCGGCGTGAACGCGTTGTCCGGCCTGTTCGTGAAGACGCTGCGCGTGCCCGCCGCGACGCGCGCCTACATCCTGCAGGGCGACATCGCCACCGAGGTGCCGCAGGGCGAATACGAGATCGAGGGCTTTTTCGCGCGCCTGAACAATCTGCTGCGCGACCGCCACGCCGAGATCCTCATCACTCGCATGGCGGCCCTGCCCGTGGAATTCCAGCTGCAGGGACTGCGCACGGCGGAGGGACTGGAAGTCGATGCGAGCATCGCCATCGGCCTGAAGATCGAAAGCGTGCCGGCATTCGCCCAGCATTTCATGACGCTGCCGGGCGTGATCGGGGCGGCGCAGCTGCGTGAGCTGCTGGCGCCTGCCGTGCGCCAGCTGGCGGCGGAGTTCGTGGCGACCCAATCCCTGCGCGAGCTGGCCGCCAACCGCGCATTGCGACCGCAATTCGACGAGCGCCTGCACAGCGGCCTGCGCCAGCGCCTGGCCCAGTACGGACTGGCGGCCGTGCAGGTCGATACCTTCGAACTGCGGCACGACAAACTGGGCGCGGATCACCAGCGCATCGGTAGCCTGTGGCTGATCGCCGAACGTAAACAGGCCGAGCTCGAACACCAGAAGCAGCTCGACCAGCTGTACAGCGACGAGGAGTGGCAGCGCATCTGGCGCGAGGAACAGGCCGGCCGCGCGCGCTATCGCAAGGCGGAAATCCAGCAGGACCAGGCCGTGGAGCAGCGCGAACTGGCGCTGCAGCGCGCCGAGCGGATGCAGGCAATCCGCCTGCGCGAAATCGAGCTGTATGGCCGCATCGCCGAAGCGCGCAACCGCAAGGAGGCGATCGAGCGGGGCGCGGGCGAGGTGCTGGCCGCGCTGGAGCACGAACACGCCAAGCACGGCGCCGCGCGGGAGGACGAGTCCGTCGCCTGGGGCCACACCCGCGCGTTGGCGCTGCTGCGCATGCGCACCGAGGTCGAAGCGGCGCAGCAGGATGCGCAGCAACAGCGCCAGCTGGCGCACCAGCGCTTCCTGCACCAGCTGACCGAACACCAGGTAAAGCACCGGATCGAACAGGCCTTGCTGATCGAGGACGAAGCGCGCAAGCGCGCGGTGCTGGTCCGCCTGCACCAGGAGGAGCAGACCGCCCAAGCCCGCGCCCAGGAACTGGACGCCGAACGGCACCGCGCGGCCTTGCAGTCGCTCGCCCTGCAGGCCGCTGCCCACAAGCGGGAAGCGGAACGGGCCGAGGAGTACGAGGAGCAGCTGGCCCTGAACCGCAAGCGCGAGCTGCTGCGCGGCGAAGCCAAGCGCGACGCCTTGTCCGAAGAAGATGTCGAGCAGGTCCAGCAGCGCATCGGCGCGCTGCGCCGCGAGGGCGCGCAGGCCGATGCCCTGGCCCAGCACGACAAGCTGCTGCGCACGATCGATGCCGACGCGCGCCATACGCGTTCGCAGCAGGAGATCGAGCTTGCGGCCGAAGAACAGCGCCTGGCGCTGCGCATCCGCGAGCGCGACGCCGAGTGGCAGCACGAGCTGGCGCGCCTGGCCGGCATGGACCGGGTGGGCGACATGACCAAGCTGGCCATGGCTCCGGCCGCGAACGCCCAGCTGCTGGCCGAGGTGATGAAGACCCAGCTCCACGCCGGCATGAGCGCTCCGCAGCTCGAGGCGCTGGCCGGTGTCGAAGCGGCGCGCTTCGCCGACGAGCGGGTGGCCACGGAACGCGGCGTGCGCGACGCCCAGGACGAGCGCGACAAGGCGCACCAGCTCGCGCTGCTGAAAGCGCAGATTCAAACGCCGCGTTGCGTGAATGGCCACGCGGTGGCGCCGGCGGACCGCTTCTGCGCCCAGTGCGGCGCCGCCTTGCACGATTGAAGGGGCCATGCAGACGACCCGCGACAAAATCCGCGAACTGCGTGCGCTGCACGAGGATGGGCTGCTGAGCCAGCAGGAATTCGACCGCCGCAAGAACGCCTTGCTGGACGCCGAGTACACGGCCGCCGGCGCGCCCCCGCTCGCCGTGCGGCGCGGCACCGAGATCGGCCTGATGCCGGGCATGGAGATCGGCCCGTCCAACCGCCGCTACCTGCTCGAGAAGCTGATCGCCACCGGCGGCATGGGACAGGTGTGGCAGGCCACCGACCTGGCCACGCATCGCGAGCTGGGACACAGCGCCACGGTCGCCCTCAAGATCCTGCCGCCCGAACTGACCCGCAGCGCGGCCCATGCCAAGCTCCTGCTGGAAGAGGCGACCCAGGCCCGCAAGCTGGCCCACGAGAACATCGTGCGCGTCTACGACTGGGCGCAGGATCCGGCCACGGGCAGCCATTTCATCATCATGGAATGCCTGGAAGGCGAGGACCTGGATACGCTGCTGGCGCGCGAAGGTACACTGCCGCTGGGGCGCGTGCAGCAGATCCTCACTCCGGTCGCGGAGGCGCTGGAATATGCGTGGCAGAAGGCGCACCTGGTCCATCGCGACATCAAGCCGGGCAATGTCTTCCTGACGCGCGGCGGCGACGTGAAGCTGCTGGACTTCGGCATCGCTGCGCGCGCGCGCAGCAGCGGCAGCACGCTGGGGCTGGAGGCGCCGGCCGATTCCGGCACCGCCGGCTATCGCGCGCCGGAGGCGGCGACGCACCAGCGCCAGGCCAGCCGCGCCCTCGACGTGTACGCGGTGGCGGTGATGATCTACCAGATGGTGGCCGGCGCCCTGCCGGCCGCGGACCCCGTCGCTCCGGCCGCGCTGAACGCGCGCCAGTGGGAAGTGCTGCAACGCGCTTTTTCCCCCAAGCCGGAAGATCGTCCCGCC
>DASRUW010000656.1:0-2119 GCA_035655255.1 Telluria sp.
GTGCGATGGGCTTTTACCCCGGCGATCCGCTCGGCGCCGCGTTCGAGTCGACGATGATGCGTGCGGGCATGACCGCGCCGATCTGGTTCAACGAGTTCACCGCCGGCGGCCCCGGCTACTACGGTACACCGGGGCGCTCGCGCATGTGGGCGTATTTCGGCCTGCTGATGGGGGCGCAGGCCGTGCTGCCCTGGACCTGGCACAGCCACCACGGTGGCGAGGAGCAGGCGTTGTTTGGCCTGATCGACCACGACGACCGCGCCTCGTGGAAGCTCGGCGAGTTCGCCACCATCGCGAAGGAGTTCGCCACGCTGGAAAAACTGGGCTTCCCGCGCCTGCAGCAGCCCGAGGTGGCGCTGGCCTACGCATTCGATAACATCATCGCCACCAACCCGCCGAAAGAGGGCATTTCCAACACGGTGCGGCCGTACCTCAATCCGGGCTACATGAAGCAGGCGCACGGCGCCTACGAGCCGCTGTTCAAGGACAACATCGACGTGGCCGTCATCCATATCGGCCACGAGGACCTGAGCCGCTACAAGCTGGTGATCGTGCCCGGCATGTACCTGCTCGATGCCGCATCGACCGCGAACCTGCGCAAGTTCGTCGCCGCGGGCGGCACGGTGATCATGACCGCGCAGTCGGCCAAGGTGAATGAGCACAACCAGTGGCATGACACGCCACTGCCCGGCGGCCTGACCGACGTATTCGGCCTGCGCACCAATGCCTTCTATGGGGCCGGCATGCTGCAGACCACGGTCGGCGGCGAAGAGGTCAAGGCCGAGCTGGGCCCGTACGAAGTGCTGGAGCCTTCCACCGCCGAGGTGCTGGCGCGCTTTTCGAACACGGATGCCAAGGTGCCCGCCATCACCGTCAACCGCTTCGGCAAGGGCCGCGCAATCTACGTCGCCACCGCCGCGCAGCCGCAGATCATGAGGCCCTTGTATCGCCAGCTGTATGCGAGCCTGGGCATCGCGCCGGGGCCGAAAACGCCGGAGGGCGTCTACGCGCGCGTCGTCGATGGCCGTACGCTCTATGTCAACACCACTGGCGAGGCCAGGGATGTGGAGATCGTCGGCGCGATGAACGGCGTGCTCACAGGAAAGCGCTGGAACGGCGTGCTGCGCCTGGAGCCCTTGGGCGTCGACCTGCTCGAGAGCCAAGGGAATGAGGTCCATGGTGCGAAGCAAACCCTGATGGGTGAGCCCCGATGAATCGCACTGCAGTTTCCAGACTTGCGCTCGGCCTCGCTTTCGCGGCTCTTTGGTGCGCCGCGATTGCCGGCCCCATCCCCTATGCCACGCAACAAGTGATTGCCGAAGGCGATACCGAGGCACAGATCGCCGAGAAGGCGGCGAAGGTGCTGCCGCGCTCCAACCAGACGGCTTGGATGCGGCTGGAGCGCACCTTCTTCCTCCATTTTGGCGTCAATACGTTCAACGAGGTGGAGTGGGGCAGCGGGAAGGAGGATCCGGCGATCTTCAATCCGACCGAATTGGATGCCCGGCAATGGCTACGCGCCGTGAAGCAGTTCGACGGCAAGTTGCTGGTGCTGGTGGCCAAGCACCATGACGGCTTCGCGCTGTGGCCCAGCCGCTATACCGCGCACTCGTCCGCCGCCAGCCCCTGGCGCGGCGGCAAGGGCGACCTGGTGCGCGAGGTCGCCGATGCGGCGCGCGGCGCCGGGGTGAAGCTGGGCATCTACCTCTCGCCCGCCGACCTGTACCAGCTCAGGACCAATCCGAAGAACCCGGCCGGCTACTACGGCAATGGCAGTGCGAAGCGGAAGTCGACCATCCCCACCGACCCGGGCAGCTTCAACAGCGACCCGGCACGGGGGCGCGCGCCGACTCCGGGCTTCCAGTCCTTCGTCTACGAGGTGGACGACTACAACCGCTATTTCCTGAACCAGCTCTACGAACTGCTGACCGAATACGGTCCCGTGCACGAAGTCTGGTTCGATGGCGCCAATCCCGACCCGAGCGTGCGCCAGAGCTATGACTACGCGGCGTGGTACGACTTGATCCGCAAGCTGCAGCCGCAAGCCGTCATCATGGGCAAGGGGCCGGATGTGCGCTGGGTCGGCACGGAAAGCGGCTATGGCCGCACCACCGAGTGG
>DASRUW010000657.1:0-7111 GCA_035655255.1 Telluria sp.
AGCTGGCCAACAACGCCAAGGCCAAGGAGAAGGTCGCCGAGCTGCAGGACTTCGTGCGCCGCTTCTCGGCCAACAAGTCCAAGGCCCGCCAGGCGACCTCCCGCCTCAAGCAGATCGACAAGATCAAGGTCGAGGACATCAAGCCGTCCTCGCGCGCCTATCCGTTCGTGCGTTTCGAGGGCGAGAAGAAGCTGCACCGCCTGGCGGTGGAAGTCCAGCACCTGTCCAAGTCCTTCGACCGCACGCTGTTCAAGAATCTCGACCTGATGGTCGAAGCGGGCGAGCGCATCGCGATCGTGGGCGCCAACGGCGCCGGTAAGACCACCATGATCCGCTGCATCGCCGGCGACCTGGAACCGGATACCGGCACCGTCAAGTGGGCCGAGAACGCGAACGTGGGCTACATGCCGCAGGACCCGACCGAGGACTTCGCGTCCGACCTGAACCTGACCGACTGGATGGGCCAGTGGACCAAGGAAGGCGACGACGACCAGGCCGTGCGCTCCATCCTGGGCCGTCTGCTGTTCTCCGGCGACGAAGTCAAGAAGTCCGTGCGCGTGCTGTCCGGCGGCGAGAAGGGCCGCATGATGTACGGGAAGCTGATGCTGGGCCGTCATAACGTCCTGCTGCTCGACGAACCGACCAACCACATGGACATGGAGTCGATCGAGTCGCTCAACATCGCCCTGGATAAATACGCGGGCACACTCATTTTCGTGTCGCACGACCGTGAGTTCGTCTCCTCGCTGGCCAACCGGATCATCGAGATCAAGGAAAACGAGGTCGTCGACTTCAAAGGCAACTACGAGGAGTACCTGCAAAGCCAGGGCATCAACTAAGGAATGTCGATGCAAACCGTCGCGATCAAGACCGTCGAATACGATCATCCCCAGGACGGCACGAGCTGCACCGCCCGCGCCTGGGCGCGAACCCCGGCGCCGCTGGCGCCGCACGAGAAGGCAGCACTCAAGGACCGCATCCGCGCACTGCTCAAGGAGAAGCAAGCGGTGCTGGTCGCCCACTACTACGTGGACGCGGACCTGCAGGACCTGGCCGAGGAAACCGGCGGCTGCGTTTCCGACTCGCTCGAGATGGCGCGCTTCGGCCGCGACCATCCGGCCAAGACCCTGGTCGTGGCCGGCGTGCGCTTCATGGGCGAGACGGCCAAGATCCTGAGCCCGGAAAAGACCATCCTGATGCCGGACCTGGACGCGACCTGTTCGCTGGACCTGGGCTGCCCGGCCGATGAATTCGCGGCTTTCTGCGACCAGCATCCGGACCGCACCGTGGTCGTGTACGCGAACACCAGCGCCGCCGTGAAGGCGCGCGCCGACTGGATGGTCACTTCGTCCATCGGCCTGGACATCGTCGAGCACCTGCATGCGCAGGGCAAGAAGATCCTGTGGGCGCCGGACCGCCACCTGGGCTCCTACATCCAGCGCAAGACCGGCGCGGACATGCTGATGTGGCAGGGCGCCTGCATCGTCCACGACGAATTCAAGGGCGTGGAACTTGATCTGCTCAAGGCGGAATACCCGGACGCGAAAGTGCTGGTGCACCCCGAGTCCCCCGACAGCGTGGTGGCCCTGGCCGACGTGGTCGGCTCGACCTCGCAGCTGATCAACGCGGCCGTGACGCTCGACGCCGAGCGCTTCATCGTCGCCACCGACAACGGCATCCTCCACAAGATGAAGCTGGCCGCGCCGCACAAGCAATTCATCGAAGCGCCGACCGCCGGCAACAGCGCCACCTGCAAGAGCTGCGCGCATTGCCCGTGGATGGCGATGAACGGCCTGGCCAACCTGGCCGAGGTGCTCGAGACGGGTAAGAACGAAATCCACGTCGACCCTGCCGTCGGCAAGGAAGCCGTGCGCGCGATCGACCGCATGCTCGATTTCGCGGCGGCCAAGAAGGCCAAGGCGCTGCCGACCGGCGCGCTGGAACAGGAAACCAAACTTTTCGCGGGAATCGGACCGGCATGAGCAATCTGCGCAACCCTTACGACCGTTTCGACGAACAGCTCCAGCGCGCGTTCGAGCAGAATCTGCTGGCGGCGCTGTTGGAGGACGTCGGCAGCGGCGACCTGACCGGCCAGCTGATTCCCGAGGACCTGCGCGTCAAGGCGCGCGTCATCGTGCGCGAGGACGCCGTGCTGTGCGGCGCACCATGGTTCGAAGGCATCATGCTCGCCGTGGACCACCACACGTCGGTGGAATGGCAGTACGCGGAAGGCGACATGATGGCGGCGGACAGCGTGGTCTGCGTGATCGAAGGTTCGGCGCGGTCGCTGTTCACGGCGGAACGCGCGGCCCTCAATTTCCTGCAGCTGCTCTCCGGCGTGGCCACGTCCACCCGCAAATTCGTCGACGCCATCGCCGGCACCAAGGCCCGCATTCTGGACACGCGCAAGACGGTGCCCGGCCTGCGTCAGGCGCAGAAGTACGCGGTGCGCGTGGGCGGCGGCGACAACCAGCGCATGGCGCTGTTCGACGGCATCCTGATCAAGGAAAACCACATCGGCGCGGCCGGCGGGGTGGCCAAGGCCTTCCACGCGGCCCTGGCGCTCAACGCCGGCGTGCCGATCCAGATCGAAGTGGAATCGCTGGCCCAGTTGGAAGAGGCGCTCGGCGCGGGCGCGACCTCGGTCCTGCTCGACAACTTCGACACCGACATGATGCGCGAAGCGGTACGCGTCAACGCCGGCCGCGCGCTGCTGGAGGCATCCGGCGGCGTCAACCTGCACAGCGTGCGCGCCATCGCCGAAACCGGAGTGGACCGCATTTCCATCGGCAGCCTGACCAAGGATGTCCGCGCCGTCGACTACTCGCTGCGGATTATGTAAGCAGCTGCGCTAGCGCCGGAAGGGCCTGTTCGGCAGGCGCTTCGACTTTCACTTCGAGCAGTGGATCGGCGCGGGTGCGGCCGAGATTGATGGCGGCGACGGGCTTGCCGTGGTCGGCCGCAATCTTCGCGAAGCGGTAGCCGGAAAACACCATCAGGGACGAGCCGACCACCAGCACCGCGTCACACGCGGCCAGCCGGTCCATCGCGGCACGCGTGGTCGTGGGCGGCACGCTGTCGCCGAAGAACACCACGTCCGGCTTGAGCAGGCCGCCGCAGTGCGGACACCAAGGCGGGGCGAAACCCTCCAGGTCGTCCGGTTCGATATGCGCGTCGCCGTCCGGCGCAGGCTGGGCGATTGCCGCGGCCAGCGCGGGATTGTGATCCTCCAGCATGGCTTGCACGGCGGCGCGCGGCAGCACGGCGCCACAATCGAGGCAAAGCACGCGGTGGATGTTCCCGTGCAGTTCGATCACGCTCTCGCTCCCGGCCGCCGCATGCAGGCCGTCCACGTTCTGCGTCACGATGGGGGCAAGCCAGCCTTGCTGCTGGATCTGCGCCAGCGCCTGGTGTGCAGGATTCGGGCGCGCTTGCTGCAAGGTCTTGTAGCCGACCATGCTGCGCGCCCAGTAGCGGCGGCGCACCGCGTCCGATTTGCGGAATTCCGGCCCCTGGATCGGCTGGCGTCCCTGGCGCACGCCTTCCTTGTCACGATACCCGGGAATCCCGGACGCGGTGCTGATGCCCGCGCCCGTGACCACCAGCACATCGCGCCGCGTGCGCAGCAGCTCCGCAATGTGCTCGATGCCGTTCATCGCCGGGACGAGAGTACGATGCCGCCGACGATCAGCAGGAAGGCCAGCGCGTGATACAAGTGCGGCGGCTCGCCCAGGAAAGCCGAGGAGAGCACTGCCGCGAACAGCGGCGTCAAGTTCGAGAAGAAGGCGCCCACGCTGGCGCCCGCCCGCTGCACGCCGGCGCCCCAGCAACGGAACGCGATGACGGCCGGCCCGGCGGCCACGTACAGCAAGCCGGCTGCGACCGGCCAGCTCCAGACGATGTGGGCGTCCGGCTTGAGGGTCCATTCCACGCCGGTAAAGGCCGCCGACCAGAGTGCCCCGAACAGTACCTGCGCGAACAGGAAGGCGGCCCAGTCGGAGCGCAGGGTGGCCGTGTCGCGCGGCTGGAGCAGCATCCACGTGTAGAAAGACCAGGCGATGGTGGCGAGGATCATGAACACGTCGCCCGGCACGAGCCGCATGGCCGCCAGCGCCTGGGCGTCACCGCGCGAGAGCACGACCAGCACCCCGGCGATCGACAGCAGGACGCCGGCCAGCTGACGCGGGCGGACCGGGGCGTGGAAGAAGAACCGTCCGACCAGCATCATCCATACCGGCATGCCGGCAGCCACCAGGGTGACGTTGATGGGCGTCGAGGTCTGGAGCGCCAGATACTGCAGCGAGTTGTACAAGCCGATCCCGAACAGGCCAAGCAGGGACCAGCGCCGCCAGGCGCGCCACCAGCCGGGATGCGCGGCCAGCGTGCGCCAGGCGAGCGGCAGCAGCAGGGCCAGGGCCAGCACCCAGCGCAGCAGGTTGAGCGTCATCGGCGGCACGGCGTCGCGCAGCAGGCGGCCGACGATGGCGTTTCCCGCCCACAGCAGCGGCGGAATCGTCAGCAGCAGCGCGGTCGAGGGTGTGAGCTTCTGGTTCACCGGCGCGGGGGCGTGAGGATGCTGGGCAGGGCCTTGGGCAGGGTTTCCGGATAGTCGCGCGAGAAGTGCAGGCCGCGGCTTTCGCGGCGCGACAGGGCGCTGGCCACGATCATGTGCGCCACGTCGACCAGGTTGCGCAGCTCCAGCAGGTCATGCGTGATGCGGAAGTTGCGGTAATACTCGTCGATCTCTTCCTTGAGCAGGGCGATGCGGTTCGCGGCCCGCTCCAGGCGCTTCGTCGTGCGTACGATACCGACGTAGTTCCACATGAAGCGGCGCAGTTCGTCCCAGTTGTGGGCGATGACCACTTCCTCGTCGGCGTCGGTGACGCGGCTCTCGTCCCAATCGGGCAGGTCGCGCGTGCCGTGCAGCGGCTGGGTTGCGATATCTTCGGCGCAGGCGCGGCCGATCACGACGCACTCGAGCAGGCTGTTGCTGGCCAGGCGGTTCGCGCCGTGCAGGCCGGTGCAGGCCGTTTCGCCAACTGCGTACAGGTTTTCGACGTCGGTGCGCCCCGCCAGGTCGGTCACCACGCCGCCGCACAGGAAGTGCACCGCCGGCACCACCGGGATCGGCTCCTTGGTGATGTCGATGCCAAGTTCCAGGCAGCGCGCGTAGATGGTCGGGAAGTGGTCCTTCAGGAATTCGGCAGGCTGGTGGCTGATGTCGAGATGGACGTAATCCAGGCCGCGCTTCTTCATTTCGAAGTCGATGGCGCGGGCCACCACGTCGCGCGGCGCCAGTTCCGCGCGGGGATCGTGCGCAGGCATGAAGCGCTGGCCCGCGGCGGCGCCGGCTTCCGGCGGCAGCTTGAGCAGGCCGCCTTCGCCGCGGATCGCCTCCGTGATGAGGAACGACTTGGCGTACGGGTGGTACAGGCAGGTGGGGTGGAACTGGATGAACTCCATGTTCGACACCCGGCACCCGGCGCGCCACGCCATGGCGATGCCGTCGCCGGTGGCGGTGTCCGGATTGGTCGTGTACAGGTACACCTTGCCGGCGCCGCCGGTGGCGATGACGGTGTGTTCGGCCTCGAAGGTGAGGATCTTGCCGGTGCGCTCGTCCTGAACATAGAGGCCCAGGCAGCGCGGCCGCTTCGGCCCCTGCTTGTCGGACGTGATGACGTCCACCGCGCAGTGGTGCTCGAAAAGCGTGATGTTCGGATGCGCGCGCACCTTCTGTTCCAGCGTCACCTGCACCGCATGGCCGGTGGCGTCGGCCGCGTGAATGATGCGGCGCTGGCTATGGCCGCCCTCGCGGGTCAGGTGAAAGCCCAGTTCCGCGCTCTCGTCGCGCGTGAACGGCACGCCCTGCGCGATCAGCCATTCGATCGCGGCGCGGCCATGTTCCACGATGTAGCGGGTCGCGGTCTCGTCGCACAGTCCGGCGCCCGCGATCAGGGTGTCTTCGATGTGCTGGTCGTGGCTGTCGGCCGAATCGAGCACTGCGGCGATGCCGCCCTGCGCCCAGTTGCTGGCTCCATCGAGCAGCTCGCGCTTGGAGACGATGGCGACTTTGCGGGATTCCGCCAGGTGCAGCGCCACGGAGAGGCCGGCCAGGCCGCTACCCACGATGGCAACGTCGAATTTCATGACAATGCGGTGAGAAAGTTCCAGAGAATCACCACTATAGACGATTTGGCCGGACCGCGTCAGCCCGCGGGCCTGTCTTGGCCGCGATCAAGGCGGAATGCTTATCCTCGTCCAAGATGGGTAGTGTCGCCCGCGAAGTACCGGGAGGAGCCATGATCCGCATCTTCAATCACTACGTCTCGAAGATGGCCTTTGCGCTGCTGCTGATGGAGCTGGGCATCCTGCTGTCGGCGGCAGTGCTGGCCGGCGCCGTGATCGGACCGCATCATGCGCGCGCGGACGGCATGTACCTGACCAGCCTCGCCTTCGCGCTCATCGTCCTGTTCAGCATGAGCGCGCTCGGGATGTACCAGCATAGTCTGCGGGCCGGCACGCGCGCGACGCTGCTGCGGCTGATGCCATCGTTCGCACTCGGTTTTCTCCTGATGCACGCGTTGATGGCACTGCGGCCGGATATGTACCTCGGGCGGGCGTCGCTCGGTTTCGTGTTCACGGTCGGCGCGGCGGGAGTGGCCCTGACACGCCTGGTCGTGCTCAAGTCCGCCGAGTCGCGCCTGATGGAGTCGCGCCTGCTGTTCGTGGGAGCCGGACCGACCGCGGGGGAATGCATCGCATTGGCGCGCGGGCGCACCGGCCCGCGCCAGACCCGTGTGGTGGGCTGCATTCCGGTGCCGGGCGAGCAGGTCGATGTGCCGGAAGGGGAACTGGTGGCGGGCGGCGAGAGCCTGTTCCAGATCGCCCGGCGCCAGCGCGCCAACGAGATCGTGGTCACAGTGGCCAACCGGCGCGGCGCTTTCCCGGTGCATCAGCTGCTGGAATGCGCGCTGCGCGGCGTGCGTGTAATCGACGCGGCGACCTTCTTCGAGCGCGAAGCCTGCCAAATCCGGGTGGACTCGCTGCAACCCAGTTGGCTCATGACGAGCAGGCTGGTCGCGCGCTGGGGCGCGCCGCCCAGGCTGGTGGC
>DASRUW010000658.1:0-2350 GCA_035655255.1 Telluria sp.
TCCTGGTGCTGCTGCTCGTGCTGCAGGCCGAGCGTGACCAGGCGCGCCAGCTCCGGCTCGGCCCCGCGCGCCGCCAGCAGCAGCTCCATGCGCTCGTCGACGTCGGCGCGGTAGGCCAGCACCTCGTCCAGCGAAGGGCGCGTCAGCAGGCCGCGCTGCGGGCGCGGGTGCCGGTCCCCGACCCCGTTGTAGTACGAGTTGAACAGCGTGCGAAACAGCGGATGACAGGGCCGGAAAACGGGCTCGAAGCGCTCCAGGATGAAGGTTTCGAAGAACCAGGTGGTATGCGCGAGGTGCCATTTGATGGGACTGGCGTCCGGCATCGACTGGGCGCCGCAGTCCTCGGCCGAGAGCGGCGCGGCCAGCGCCAGCGAGCGCGCCCGCACGTGCACGAAGCGCGCGTCCCAGCCGAATTCCCCCGGCTTCATGCGGCCACTCCGGCGTGGATCACGGCGAACCAGCCCAGCGGATCGGTCCAGACGGCGGTCGGCGCGAAGCCGGCCTCGCGCAGCAGGGCTTGCGCGCTCTCGCGGGTGTACTTGTAGCTGTTCTCGGTGTGGATGCATTCGCCCGCCACGAAACGGCGTGCGGCGCCATCCCATTCCACTTCCAGCGTCACCTTGGCCTCCAGGTGCATCTCGATGCGCGACGCATCCGCATTGAAGAAGGCGACGTGCTTCCACTGGATCGGATCGAAAGTCGCGCCGAGCAGGCGGTTCACGTTGCGCAGGACATTCAGGTTGAACGCTGCCGTCACGCCGAGCGGGTCGTCGTAGGCGGCATGCAGTTCGGCGTGTCCCTTGACCAGGTCGATGCCGATCAGGAGCGCGCCATCCGGCCCGCAGGCCGCGCGCAGGCGCCGCAGCAAAGCCACGGCCTCCTTCGGGGAAAAATTGCCGATCGAGGAGCCGGGGTAGAAGAACAGGCGCTTTTCCTCGCGCACCGTGGCCGGAAGGTCCAGCGCGGACGAAAAATCGCTGCCGATCGGCGTGATCTCGATATGGGGAAAACGCTGGCGCAGGCGTTCCACCGCCCCGTGCAGGAAGTCGGCGGATATGTCGACCGGTACATACTGGGCCGGATGCAGCAGCGGGAACAGGCCGGCCGCCTTGGCGCAGTTGCCGGCTCCAAGGTCGACCAGGGTGCGGTCGGCGCCGGCGGCGTGCGCGATTTCCCCGCCGTGCAGGGCGAAGATAGACGCTTCGGTGCGGGTCGGATAATACTCGTCCAGTACGCAAATCGCCTCGAACAGGCGCGAACCGAGTTCGTCGTAGAAAAACTTGGGGGCGATATTGGCGCGGTCCGCCAGCAGGCCGGCCGCCAGTTCGGCGGCCACGGCGGGCGGAGCGGCGGGACGGCGCGGCTTGAGCATGGTGGTCCTTCCGGCAACGGGACATCGGAACTTGCGACTTTTGCTATCATAGCCGAATCCCCTTTCCATTCACGTACGATAAAAATGACTCGACTGCCCCGTATTGCTCTCGCCCTCCTGTTCGCCGCCGCTACCGCCGTGCCGGCCCTGGCCCAGGTCACCCCGGGCGTACTGAAGGTATCCGCCATCCCCGACGAAAACCCCACCGAGCTGCAGCGCAAGTTCAAACCGCTCGGCGCCTACCTGGAAAAGAAGACCGGCCTGAAAGTCGAGTTCACCCCGGTGACGGACTACGCCGCCTCGGTCGAAGGCCTGATCAACAAGAAGCTGGACATGGTCTGGTTCGGCGGCTTCACCTTCGTGCAAGCCAACGTGCGTTCCAAGGGCCAGGTCGTGCCGCTGGTGCAGCGCGCCGAGGACGAGAAGTTCCAGTCGGTGTTCGTCACCACCCGCCCGGACATCAAGAAGCTGGAAGACCTGAAGGGCAAGACCCTGTCGTTCGGCTCCGAGTCCTCGACCTCCGGCCACCTCATGCCGCGCTCCTACCTGCTGGCCGCCCACGTGAACCCGGAAACGGACCTCAAGCGCATCGCCTTCTCCGGCGCGCATGACGCCACCGTGGCTGCGGTCGCGGGCGGCAAGGTCGATGCGGGCGCGCTCAACATCTCGGTGTGGAACAAGCTGGTCGAAGAGAAGAAGGTCGATCCGGCCGTGGTCCACGTGTTCTACACGACCCCGGGCTACTACGACTACAACTGGTCGGTCCGCGCCGACATGCCGGCAGCGCTCAAGCAGAAGATCACGGATGCCTTCCTGGCCCTCACCCCGGCCACGCCGGAGGGCAAGGAGATCCTGGAACTGCAGCGCGCCTCCAAGTTCATCCCGACCAAGGCGTCGAACTACGCCGCCATCGAAGCGGCCGCCCGCAACGCCAAGCTGCTGAAGTAAGTTAGTGGAAGCCTATCGCCTCGACCAGCT
>DASRUW010000659.1:0-4796 GCA_035655255.1 Telluria sp.
ACGCCCCAGTTGGCGGCCGATTCGTCGATCGCGTTCACCACGGTGGTGTTGATGTGGTCACGCTCCTCGAAGGTCTTGTCGAGCTCCATGCGGCCGATCACGGAACGCAGCGTGGTTTGGGCCAGCTGGGTGATCGCCGTGACGTAGTTGGACGAGCCGTAGGAGGCGCGCATGGCGTCCGTGATCTGGAAGTACAGGATGCCGTCCACCTGCAGCTGGGTGTTGTCGCGCGTGATGCAGACCTGGGGCGGCACATCCAGCGGAATCTCCTTGAGCGAGTGCTTGTACGCCACCCGGTCCACGAAGGGCATCAGGAAGGACAGGCCGGGCGCCAGCGTGGCGTGGTACTTCCCGAGCCGCTCCACCACCCAGGCGTGCTGCTGCGGCACCACCTGGATGGTCTTGACCACGACCACCAGGCCCAGGACCAGGATGATTAGCGCAAATGAACCAAACGTGAATTCCATAAATTCCTCTTAAGTGATGATTCCTAGTCGCCGACGATCAGGCGGTTCCCCCGGACTTCCGCGATCCGGTACTCGCCCGGATGCGGCGTGGCGCCGGGCGCCAGTTCCACGTCCCACAAGGCGCCGCGGTACTGCACCCGCGCCCTGCCCTCGTGCCACTTCTGCACGCTGACCGTCTGGCCCACGTCCATGTTCACGTTCGGGTCGCGCGCCACGTCGGTGACGGGGCGGCGCGCCCGGCGCCGGTACAGCAGCCAGGTCGCGGCGCCGCCCACGATGGCGGAGGCGGCGGCCTGCGCCAGGGCCGCCGCGCCCAGCCAGGCCGCCAGCGCCCCGGCCAGCAGGCCGAGCGCGATCATCAGCAGGTAGAACGTCCCCGTCAGCAGCTCCACGATGACGGCCGCCCCCGCGGCGATACACCAGGTAATCCAGTCGGCCATGCCTGTCCTCCTTGCGGTCTTTACGCGCGCACGGTGTTGCGCACGGGAGACCAATGATACTGCTGAGTGATCTCAGCCATGATAAATTGCCCTTCCGACAATTTTAATATGAAGTAGCGGCAAGGAGAATGCTAGTGTGGAAATACTCGTTGAAGTATTCGTGGCGTTCGCTGGTGCGCGAGCTGGCGCGCAACATCTGGGCGCGCTTGCTGGTCTATCCGCGCCTGGCCGCCAACGAGCGTTCGCCGGAGGCGCTGGCCGCCTATATCGGCCGGCGCACGGCCAAGCTGCGCATGTCGGCACGGACGGACGGCCTCGGGCTGCCGGTGATCGGGCCCGAGTCCAACCTCATGTGCAAGCACGATCTGCGCAGCGAGCCGGCCCGCTTCACGCGCCCGCGCCTGCCCGGCTCGCTGATCCGCGCGCGCACCCGCACCAGCGGGACGTCCGGCTCGCCGCTCACCTTCAAGCAGAGCATCGGCTGCATCGTGCGCGAAGAAGCCTTCCTGTACCGCCAGCTGCGCTGGATGGGCTACCGCCACGGCCAGCGCCGCGCCTGGATCCGCGGCGAGACGGTATGCGATCCCTTCCCCGCCGACGGCGTGTACTGGTGCCGCGACTATGTCGGCAAGATGCTGATGATGTCCTCCTACCACATGACGTCGGCCACCATCCCGCGCTACGTGGCGGCGCTGGAGGAATTCGATCCCGCCGTCATCCATGCCTACCCGTCCTCGATCGCCGCGCTGGCCATGTGGATGAAGGCGAACGGCCGCCACTACCACGGCCGCGAGCTGCTCGGCGTGATGACCTCCTCCGAGACCCTGGACGACGCCACCCGCGAAGCGGTGCTGCAAGCCTTCGGCGTGCGCGTGTTCGACTGGTACGGCCAGGCCGAGCGCGTGGCGGCCATCGGCACCTGTGAGCTGGGGATCTACCACGTGCTGACCGATTACAGCCTGGTCGAGCTGATGACGGCGGACGGCGAACTGGAAATCGTCGGCACCAGCCTGAACAACCGCGCCGTGGCGCTGGCGCGCTACCGCACCGGCGACACGGTGGAGCCGGCCGAGGGACGCTGCCCCTGCGGGCGCGTGTTCCCGCTGGTGAAATCGATCACGGGCCGGCGCAAGAACGCGATCCGGCTGCCGGACGGGCGCCAGATCTCGCTGTTCGACCACATCTTCCGCTACGCGGAGAAGGTCATGGAAAGCCAGGTGGTGTACCGCGGCGGGGGCGAGTTCGTGTTGAAGGTGGTCCCGGCCGCGCCCCTGCACGAGGCGGACAAGCAGGACCTGCTGCAGCGCTTCCTGCGCTGCGTGCCCGGCGTGCGGGTGTCGGTGGAGGTGGTGGAGATGATCGCGCGCGGCCCGAACGGGAAGTTCCAGTTCGTCGCGAACCTGGACGTCGGTTAGATCGCGCGCGCGGACGCGGGAACCCCTGGCAGGAAGCTACCTACCAGGGGTCCCCGCTTCCGCGGGGATGACGTCAGCCGGCGGCGAGTTTTTGCCAGGTCTCGATCACGGAGTCCGGATTGAGCGACATCGACTCGATCCCTTCGTTCATCAGCCAGGCGGCGAAGTCAGGATGGTCGGAAGGCCCCTGGCCGCAGATGCCGATGTACTTGCCCTGCGCGCGGCAGGCCTTGATCGCCATCGACAGCAGACCCTTGACGGCCGGATCGCGCTCGTCGAAGTCCACCGCCAGCAGCTCCATGCCGGAGTCGCGGTCCAGGCCCAGGGTCAGCTGGGTCAGATCGTTCGAGCCGATCGAGAAGCCGTCGAAGAACTCCAGGAAGCGGTCGGCCAGGATCGCATTGGACGGGATCTCGCACATCATGATCAGGCGCAGGCCGTTCTCGCCGCGCTTGAGCCCGTGCTTGCCCAGGAGGTTGACCACCTTCTCGGCCTGCCCCAGGGTGCGAACGAACGGCACCATGATCTCGACGTTGGTCAGGCCCATCTCGTTGCGCACCCGCTTCATCGCCTCGCATTCCATCGCGAAGGCGCCGGCGAAGTCCTCGGCCAGGTAGCGCGCGGCGCCGCGGAAGCCCAGCATCGGGTTTTCCTCGTCCGGCTCGTAGCGCGAACCGCCGATCAGCTTCTTGTACTCGTTGGACTTGAAGTCCGACAGGCGCACGATGACAGGCTTGGGCCAGAACGCGGCGGCGATGGTCGCCACGCCTTCGGCCAGCTTGTCGACGTAGAAGGCGCGCGGCGAGGCGTGGCCGCGGGCCACGGACTCCACCGCCTTCTTCAGGTCGGCGTCGATGTTCGGGTACTCGAGGATGGCCTTCGGGTGCACGCCGATGTTGTTGTTGATGATGAACTCGAGGCGGGCCAGGCCCACGCCGGCGTTCGGGATCGACTGGAAGTCGAAGGCCAGCTGCGGATTCCCGACATTCATCATGATCTTGGTCGGGATCTTGGGCAGCTCGCCGCGCATCACTTCCGTGACCTCGGTTTCGAGCAGGCCGTCGTAGATCTTGCCTTCGTCGCCCTCGGCGCAGGAGACGGTCACCAGGGTGCCGTCCTTCAGCACCTCGGTCGCGTCGCCGCAGCCGACCACCGCCGGCACGCCCAGCTCGCGGGCGATGATGGCGGCGTGGCAGGTGCGCCCGCCGCGGTTGGTGACGATGGCGGCGGCGCGCTTCATCACCGGCTCCCAGTTCGGGTCGGTCATGTCGGCCACCAGGATGTCGCCCGGCTGCACGCGCTCCATCTCGGACGGGTCATGGATGACGCGCACGGGACCGGCGCCGATCTTCTGGCCGATCGCGCGGCCGGAAGTGAGGACGGTGCCCGTGCCTTTGAGCTTGAAGCGCTGCTGCGCCTCGTGCGACTTGGCCTGGGACTTCACGGTTTCCGGACGCGCCTGCAGGATGAACAGCTTGCCGTCGCGGCCGTCCTTGCCCCACTCGATGTCCATCGGACGGCCGTAGTGGTTCTCGATGATGACGGCGTACTTGGCCAGCTCCACCACTTCGGCGTCGGTCAGCGAATAGCGGTTGCGCTGTTCGACCGGCACGTCCACGGTGCGCACCGAGCGCCCGGCCTGGGCCGTGTCGGTGAACTCCATCTTGATCAGCTTGGAGCCGATGTTGCGGCGGATGACGGGCGACTTGCCCTGTTCGAGCATCGGCTTGTGGACGTAGAACTCGTCCGGGTTCACGGCGCCCTGCACCACCGTCTCGCCCAGGCCGTAGCTGGAGGTGATGAACACCACGTCCTTGAAGCCGGACTCGGTGTCGATGGTGAACATGACGCCGGCCGCGCCCAGGTCGGAGCGGACCATGCGCTGCACGCCGGCCGACAAGGCCACCTCGGCGTGGGTGAAGCCCTTGTGCACGCGGTACGAGATGGCGCGGTCGTTGTACAGGGAAGCGAAGACGTGCTTGATCGCCTCCAGCACGTGCTCGATGCCGACCACGTTCAGGAAGGTCTCCTGCTGGCCGGCGAAGGACGCATCCGGCAGGTCTTCGGCGGTGGCCGAGGAACGCACGGCGAACGACACTTCGGTGGCCGAATCGGCCACCAGGCGCTCGTAGAAGGCGCGGATCTCGTGCTCGAGGCGGGCCGGGAACGGCGTCTCGACGATCCACTTGCGGATGTCGGCGCCGGCCGCGGCGAGCGCGCGCACGTCGTCGATATTCAGGCCTTCGAGACGGGCCGCGATGCGGTCCGCCAGCGCCTGGCCGCCGCTTTCGGAATGGGAGAGGAAGTCACGGAATGCGGCCGCCGTGGTGGCGAAGCCGCCGGGTACGCGCACGCCCGCGTGAGCGAGCTGGCTGATCATCTCCCCGAGGGAAGCGTTCTTGCCGCCGACGGATTCGACATCCGTCATGCGCAAGTCTTCGAAGGACGCGACGAATACCGCCTCGCCGCCCCCT
>DASRUW010000660.1:0-8421 GCA_035655255.1 Telluria sp.
CGATCAGCTGGAAGGCCGTGCCCAGCCAGCGGCCGTATTCGCCGCAGGCCGCGATCTCGGCATCCGTCGCGCCCGCGACCAGCGCGCCCAGTTCGGCCGCGGCCTCGAACAGCTTGGCGGTCTTGGAGCGGATCACCTTCAGGTAGCTGTCCTCGGACACGTCCGGGTCGTGCATGTTCAGCAGCTGCAGCACCTCGCCTTCCGCGATCACGTTGGTGGCGTCGGACAGGATGCGCATCACGCGCATGTTGTCCAGGCTGACCATCATCTGGAACGAGCGGGAGTAGAGGAAGTCGCCGACCAGCACTGAGGCCGCATTGCCGAACAGGGCATTGGCCGTCTGGCGCCCGCGCCGCATGGACGACTCGTCCACCACGTCGTCGTGCAGCAGGGTCGCGGTATGGATGAATTCGACCACGGCCGCCAGCTCGTGGTGGGCCGCGCCGCGGTAGCCGAAGGCGTTGGCCACCAGCAGCACCAGCACCGGCCGGATCCGCTTGCCGCCGGCGCTGATGATATATTCCGCGATCTGGTTGACCAGGGCGACTTCCGAATGGAGCCGCTGGCGGATGACCGTATTGACGGCCTCCAGGTCGGCGGCGATGGCCTGGGTGATCGGGTTCTGAGCGGTTTGAGGGGCGGACAAGGCGGACCTGCTGTTCTATAAAGACGTAAAATGCCCGCGATTATACGACACGCGGCGGGGCAACGCTGCCCTTTGACGTTTGCCGCCCATCTGTGTATAATCAGCGGTTCCCCGGCTTTTGGCCAGGGAAATCGTATTAACATTTGATGAGGTTTCAACCATGTACGCGGTCATAAAAACCGGTGGCAAACAGTACAAAGTTGCCGCTGGCGAAAAACTTAAAGTAGAACAGATTCCGGCTGACATTGGTTCCGAACTCACCATCGATCAAGTCCTCGCAGTAGGCGCGGGCGACACCATCAAGTTTGGTGCGCCGCTGGTTGAAGGTGCTAAGGTGCTGGTGAAAGTGATTTCGCACGGTCGTCACGACAAGGTTCGCATCTTCAAGATGCGCCGTCGTAAGCACTACCAGAAACGTCAGGGCCACCGTCAGAATTACACGGAGCTCGAGATCGTTTCGATCAACGGCTGATCGGTCCGGACTTCCAGCAATCAAGGAGCATCTAAATGGCACACAAAAAAGGTGGCGGTACTACCCGCAACGGCCGCGATTCCGAGTCAAAACGCCTTGGCGTTAAGGTCTACGGCGGCCAGAAGATCAACGCAGGCGGCATCATCGTCCGTCAGCGCGGCACCCCGATGAACGCCGGCGACGGCGTGGGCGTCGGCAAGGACCACACCCTGTTCGCACTGATGGACGGCGTGGTCAAGTTCGTGGTCAAGGGCCCGGACTCCAAGAAGTACGTCACGGTCGTCAAAGCGGCCTAAGTCGCACTACAATCCGATTGTAAGGCGCAAGCCTTCCATCGTAAGGCTCTGCGGACGCAGGGCCTTTTTTTTTACAAGCGGTCATCCATCATGAAGTTCATCGACGAAGCACGCATCGAAGTCATCGCCGGCACCGGCGGCAACGGCTGCGCCTCCTTTTGCCGGGAGAAGTTCCGCCCCTTCGGCGGCCCGGACGGCGGCGACGGCGGCCGGGGCGGTTCGATCTACGCGATCGCCGACCGGAACATCAACACCCTGGTGGATTTCCGCTTCTCGAAGGTGCACCGGGCTGGCAACGGCGAACCGGGCCGCGGCTCGGACTGCTACGGCAAGGGCGCGGACGACGTCTACATGCGCATGCCGGTCGGCACCCTCATCATCGACGAGACCAACGGCGAGATCATCGCCGACCTGACCGAGCACGAGCAGGTCGAGCTGCTGGCCAAGGGCGGCGAGGGCGGCTGGGGCAACATCCACTTCAAGTCCTCGACCAACCGCGCGCCGCGCCAGAAGACCGACGGCAAGGAAGGCGAGCACCGCCTGCTGCGCCTGGAACTCAAGGTACTGGCCGACGTCGGCCTGCTGGGCATGCCCAACGCCGGCAAGTCGACCTTCATCACCGCCGTGTCCAACGCGCGCCCGAAGGTGGCGGACTATCCGTTCACGACCCTGCATCCGAACCTAGGCGTGGTGCGCGTGTCGCACGAGAAGAGCTTCGTCATCGCCGACATTCCCGGCCTGATCGAAGGCGCGGCCGAGGGCGCGGGCCTGGGCCACCAGTTCCTGCGCCACCTGCAGCGCACCGGGCTCCTCCTGCACATCATCGACCTGGCGCCGTTCGAGGCGGGCGTCGATCCGGTCAAGGAAGCCAAGGCCCTGGTCAAGGAGCTGGAAAAATACGATCCCGAGCTGGGCAAGAAGCCGCGCTGGGTGGTCCTCAACAAGCTGGACATGGTGCCGGCCGAGGAGCGCGCCAAGCGCGTGAAGGACTTCGTCAAGCGCTTCGGCTGGAAGGGCCCGGTGTTCGAGATCTCCGCGCTGTCGCACGAAGGCTGCCCGGAGCTGGTGAACGCGATCTACAAGCACCTCGAGGAAAAGCGCACGAACGAGCACCGCGCGGCGGAGACCACCATCACCGAGGAAGCGCGCGGCATCCACAGCGTGGACGCGGACGACCCGCGTTTCAAGGTTATCGAGTAAACTGTTTCCTTGCGGCGGCGCCGGCGATCCCCGGCGCGCCGCTTGCCTTGTCGATGCCTGGCTCGTTACAACGGCCGTGGTCCATGGCGATTCCTTTTATCGTTTTTGGCGCCGTCCCATGAAGTCAGTCATTCAATCCGCACACCGCATCATCATCAAAGTCGGCTCCTCGCTCGTGACCAACGAGGGCAGGGGCCTGGACCACGCCGCCATCGCCAAGTGGGCCGCCCAGATCTCCGCCCTGCGCGCCCTGCGCAAGGAGGTAGTGCTGGTCAGCTCGGGCGCCATCGCCGAAGGCATGCTGCGTCTCGGCTTCGAGCAGCGTCCCACCGACGTGCACGAGCT
This sequence comes from Telluria sp., assembly GCA_035655255.1. GTDB lineage: Bacteria > Pseudomonadota > Gammaproteobacteria > Burkholderiales > Burkholderiaceae_D > Telluria. The sequence goes on from DASRUW010000660.1 coordinate 2,960, forward strand.
GCAGGCCTGCGCCGCCGTCGGCCAGATGGGCCTCGCACAAATTTACGAGACCAGCTTCCGCGCGCACGGCATCGGCACCGCGCAGGTGCTGCTCACCCACGCCGACCTGGCCGACCGCGAGCGCTACCTGAACGCGCGTTCCACGCTGACCACCTTGCTGCGCCTGGGCGTGGTCCCGATCATCAACGAGAACGACACCGTCGTCACCGATGAAATCAAGTTCGGCGACAACGACACCCTGGGCGCCCTGGTGGCCAACCTGATCGACGCCGACGCCCTCATCATCCTGACCGACCAGCATGGCCTGTTCAGCGCCGATCCGCGCAAGGACCCGACGGCTTTCCTGATCCGCGACGGCAAGGCCGGCGATCCTGCGCTGGAAGCGATGGCGGGCGGCGCGGGCAGCAGCCTGGGACGCGGCGGCATGCTCACCAAGATCCTCGCCGCCAAGCGCGCGGCCGGTTCCGGCGCGCATACCGTCATTGCCTGGGGCCGCGAGAACGAAGTCCTGACGCGCCTGGCGAACGGCGAGGCCATCGGCACCCAGCTGTCGGCGCAGACCGGCCAGATGAAGGCCCGCAAGCAGTGGATGGCGGACCACCTGCATACCATCGGCAAGGTGGTGCTGGACGCAGGCGCGGTGGAGAAGGTGACGCACGAAGGCAAGTCGCTGCTGCCGATCGGCGTGGTCGCGGTGGAGGGGGAATTCGGCCGCGGCGCTGTCATCACCTGCGTCACGGAAGGCGGCCTGGCCGTCGCGCGCGGCCTGAGCAACTACACCAGCGACGAGGTCAAGCGCATCCTGCGCAAGCCTTCCAGCGAGATCGAATCCATCCTCGGCTACGTCGAAGGCCCCGAGCTGATCCACCGCGACAACCTGGTGCTCCTCTGATGCGCCGGCTGCTCCTGGCGCTGCTGTTCTTCTGCGCGCAGGCAGCGCAGGCGCAGTCGGTGGCCTTCACCTTCGACGATGGTCCCTCGCTGGGGGAAACGCCGCGCATGACGGCGACCCAGCGCAATGCCGCCCTGCTGGCGGCGCTGGACAAGCACCACGTGCGGGCCGCGTTGTTCGTCACGCTGGGCAATGGGGCCGACCGGCCGGAAGGGCTCGCGTTGGCGCGCGCCTGGGGCCAAGCCGGCCATGCGGTCGGCAACCACACGGTCACCCATCTGGACCTGAACAGCTCCAAGGTCACGCTGGCGCAGTACGAGCAGGAGGTGCAGGCCTGCGACAGCGTCATCGCCACCCTGCCCAACTACCGCAAGTGGTTCCGCTACACCTTCCTGCGCGAGGGGAACACCCCGGAAAAGCGCGACGGCATGCGCGCCTTGCTGAAGGAGCGCGGCTACCGCAACGCCTACGTCTCCCTCGATACCAGCGACTGGCGCTTGAACGAGGTGCTGGTCGCGACCCTGCGCGCGAAGCCGGACGCGGACCTGGGGCCGCTCAAGGCCGCCTATCTCTCCCATCTGCGCCAGCGCGCCGAAGCCTACCGCGCCTTGTCGCTCCAGCTGCAGGGGCGCGACATCGCCCAGGTCATGCTCATGCATCACAACCTGATCAACGCGCTTTGGCTGGACGACGCGATCGCGCAGTTCAAGCAGATGGGATGGACCATCGTGAGCCCGGACGCGGCCTTCGCCGATCCCGTCTACCAGCTCGCGCCCGACCGTCCGGTGGCGGGGCAAAGCCTGCTGCTGTCGATGGCGCGCGTGCTCGGCCTCGGCAAGTTCGCCGGGTGGGAGCGCCTGGTGGACGACGGTGACGCGGAAGTGGCGGCCCTCAAGCCGCTCGGCTTCGTGACGGACTAAGGATGGCGCCGCGCCGCGCGCAGGGGCCGCTCCTGCAGCCGGCGCATGCGGTGGCGGATCTCGTCCGAATCCATCCACAGGTCCGACCCCTTGAGGATGTTCTTGATCTCGTCGTGCGTGAGGAAGGGCTGGCAGGTGCGCTCCATGAACTTGCCGAACCAGTTGGCCACCGCCACGGCCTGCGCCTGCTGGTCGCTGCCCTTGCCGGTGAAGATGCCGGAATAGCTGTGAAACAGCAGCTGGCAGTTGTCGTGCACGACCAGCTCGTCCCCGGCCAGGAACAGGAAGGCGCCCATCGAATACGCGCGCGCCTCCAGCACGGTCACCACGTGCGCGGCCGAGGCCTGCATGTTGTTGATGATCTGCAGGCCGGTATCGAAGTCGCCGCCACTGGTGTTCAGGTGCAGGTAGATCAGGTCCGTGTCGTTGGCCGAGCGCAGCGTGTAGAACAGGTCGTAGTAGTTGGAGGCCTGCTCGATCGGTCCGGAAATGTAGAACGAGATCTGGCACAGCTCCGTGCGGCGCTCGTAGCGCTGCAAGCCGCAAAACGGTGCGTTGCCGCCGTTGCCTTCCTCCTCGGGTTCGAACTGTTCGCTGCCCATGGCCTTCTCCTGTAGTGCGATCAGTATTCGCCGGCCGGCATGGCCAGGCAATAGGGGATGGCGCCGACTTCATGTCGGGTATCCGTGACACGGCCTCGGCTGGCATTGGCGCGGCACTGGCGCTATCCTTACTGGAATTGCATCACACTGGAGCCGATCATGGAAATGAAGAAGATCAACGCCGGCAAGCTGCGCGCCATCGGCTACGACGCGCGCGAGCGCATCCTGCGCGTGGAATTCGACGACGGCAGCGCCATCGATTATTCCGGCGTCGGCGCGGAACTGTGGCGCCGCTTTTCCAACCACAGCGCCGCCTGGAGCTTCTACCGCGATAACATCGAAGAGGAGTTCGCGGGCAAGCGCGGGCGCGCGGCCCCGGCCTCGACCCGGAGCGCCCTCGACGACCTGTTCAAGGCGCCCGGCGAGGAGTAAGCGCGGCCTGGCACCGCGAAAATTCGCCGCTTTGGTCCTTCTGCGCGCGCGGCAGGTTTCTCATACTTCCTCGACTGGAATCATCCACTACGAGGAAGTCACATGCATCTGCGTTCCATTTTCTTTCTGGCGGGTCTTGCGCTGGCGGTGTTGTCGCTGCCGGCACACGCCGACAACGACGGCGAAGCGCGCGCCAAGCGTGCCGGCGCCAGCCTGATCGGACAGGCCGCCCCGGCCGCTGTCCTGACGAGCATCGACGGCCAGGAAATCGACCTGGCCAGGTTCTATGGCCACAAGCCGGTGTACCTGAAGTTCTGGGCCACCTGGTGCGTGCCATGCCGCGAGCAGATGCCGGGGTTTAACCGGATCCAGGCGCGCCTGGGAAAACAGGTCGAGGTCATCGCCGTCAATGCCGGCTTCAGCGACGACGCCGACACGGTGCGCGCCTACCGCAAGCAGCACGGCCTGCGCATGCCTGTCGTGATCGACGACGGCAGCCTGGCGCGTTCGCTCAACTTGCGCGTGACGCCGACCCACGTCGTCATCAACCGCGATGGACGCATCATCCACGTCGGGCACTTGAACGACCAGCGGCTGGACGACGCGCTCAGGCTGGCGGTGTCCAGCACGCCCGAAACCGCTGCGCCGCCGGCGGCGCGCACACAGCCGTCTCCCCTGCGGATCGGCCAATCGGCCGCCGGTATTGCTGCCCACCTCGAGGACGGCACGGTGGCCGATCTTGGCGCTCATGCGAACGGCAAGCCGACCGCCATCGTCTTTTTCGCGACCTGGTGCGAGTCCTACCTCAAGTCCAGCCGCCCGTTGGTGTCCGCGGCTTGCGAGCGCGTGCGTCGGCAGGTTGGCGAGCTGGCGCGGAAGGGCGACGTGAACTGGATCGGCGTCGCTTCCGGGATCTGGACCACGGAGGACGAACTGCGCGAATATCGCCGCCGCGCCGGCACGCCGATGGCGCTGGCGCTGGACAAGGACGGATCGCTGTTCGGACGGTTCGGCATTCGTCAGATGCCATCGGTCGTCGTGATCGACCGTGCGGGAAAATTCGCGAAGGTCATCGGTCCCAATGACGCCTTGACCGCGGAGGCGCTGCAATGATCGCGCGGATGTTGATTGCGGCTCTCCTGTTCCTTTGTTCGTTCGCCCGCGCCGACGAATTCCTCGATCCGGACGCCGCCTTTCAGCCGTCGGTGAAGGCGCTGGATGCGCGCACGGTGGAGCTGCGTTTCGCCATCGCGCCGGGATACTACCTGTATCGGGACAAGATGCATGTCGCCGTCGAAGGCGCTGCGCTGCGCGGTGGGCCTGCCTTCCCCACCGGGCATGCCAAATCCGATCCCACTTTCGGCAAGGTGGAGGTGTACACCGGTGCGGTGACGGTTCGCCTGCAGCTCGCGCAAGGCGCGCATACGTTGCGCGTGAAGCTGGACTACCAGGGCTGCGCCGAGGCGGGCGTGTGCTATCCGCCGCAGAGCAAAGTGCTGGCCGTTTCCCTGCCTGCGGATGCGGCGGGCACCGACGAGAGCGGCGCAATTGCCGCTTCCCTCAAGTCCGCCGGCCTGTGGACGAACCTCGGGTTGTTCTTCCTGGCCGGGATCGGCCTCGCGCTCACGCCTTGCGTGCTGCCCATGGTGCCGATCCTGTCCGGAATCATCGCGGGCCAGGGCGGCGTGCCGACGCGCCGGCGCGGCTTCTGGCTGTCGGCAGCGTACGTCGCCGGCATGGCGCTCACGTATGCCGCGGCCGGCGTGGCCGCAGGTCTGTCCGGGACCCTGCTGTCGAACGCATTGCAGACGCCCTGGGCGCTCGCAGCCTTCGGGCTGCTGTTCGTCGCGCTGGCCGGTTCGATGTTCGGCTTCTACGAATTGCAGGTGCCGAGCGCCTGGCAGTCCGGCCTGTCGCAGAACGCGGCGCGGCTGCGGGGCGGGCGCGCGCTGGCCGTGTTTGCGATGGGCGCGCTGTCCGCGCTCATGGTCGGCCCCTGCATCGCCGCGCCCCTGGCCGGGGCCTTGCTCTTTATCGGACAGACCGGGGACGCCGTCCTCGGGGGCGCCGCGCTGTTCGCGCTGGCTTGCGGGATGGGCGTGCCGCTCATGATCGTCGGGACCGCGGGCGGCGCCTTGCTGCCCAAGGCCGGGCCGTGGATGGAGCAGGTCAAGCGCGGCTTCGGCGTCCTGCTGCTGGCCACAGCCCTGTGGCTGGTCGGACCGGTGCTGCCGCCGGTGGCCTCGATGCTGTCATGGGCGGCGCTGCTGATCGGGACGGCGATGTTCCTGCGCGCGCTTGATCCGCTGCCCGACGCGGCGGCGGCCGTGGCAAGGCTGGGGAAGGGCGTGGGCATCGTGTTGCTGCTCGCCGGTGCGTCCCTGCTGATCGGGGTGATGTCCGGTGCGCGTGATCCCTTGCAGCCCCTGGTCGGCTTGCGCGCGGTCCAGGCGGCGCCGACTGCGGCTCCGGCTTTCGAAACGATCGCGACGCTGGCCGATCTCGATCGCCGCCTGGGCGCGGCGGACCGGCCGGTGCTGGTCGACTTCTACGCCGACTGGTGCGTGAGCTGCAAGGAGATGGACCGCGACACTTTCTCCGATCCGGCGGTGCGCG
>DASRUW010000661.1:0-4269 GCA_035655255.1 Telluria sp.
ACCGGTTCTACTCCAACGGTTACGCCGGCCGCGTCGCTTACATGGGCCTGAACTACAAGTTCTAAGCCTGTCTTCAACGGCGGCCGCCAGCCCCCTCTCTGGCGGCTGCCGTCTTTTCGGACGCAGCTATGGATACGCACAACCGGATCAGCAGCATCACCGTCGTCGGCGGCGGCAGCGCGGGCTGGATGGCCGCCGCAGCCCTGGCGACCTACCTCGGCAAGGGCGCCTCGATCCGCCTGATCGAATCCGAGGAGATCGGCATCGTCGGTGTCGGCGAGGCCAGCGTCCCGCATATCAGGATGTTCAACGGCCAGTGGCTGGGCATCGACGAGGCCGAATTCGTCAAGCGCACCCAGGCCACCGTCAAGCTGGGTATCCAGTTCAACGACTGGAGCCGCATCGGCGACAGTTACATCCACGGCTTCGGTGCCATCGGGCGTTCGCTCGGGCCGCTGCCGTTCCACCAGTTCTGGCTCAAGCTGCATCTGGCCGGACGCGCGGGACCGATCGGCGACTATTCGCCCCAGACCGTGATGGCGCCGCGTGGCCGATTTGCGCCCGGCGACCGCAACGCCGCGCCTAATTCGCCGCTGGCGGACATAGCCTACGCCTACCACTTCGACGCCAGCCTGTACGCGCGCTATTTGCGCGAGCTGGCCGAACAGCGCGGCGTACGCCGCATCGAAGGCAAGATCGTCGGCGTGAATCAGCGCGCGCACGACGGCTTCATCGAATCCGTCGCGCTGGAAAATGGCCAGACCGTCGACGGCGAACTGTTCATCGATTGTTCGGGTTTTCGCGGCCTGCTGATCGAACAGACGCTCAAGACCGGCTACGAGGACTGGTCGCGCTGGCTGCCATGCGACCGCGCGCTCGCCGTGCCCAGCGAAAGCGTCGTGCCGATCATGCCATACACCTGTTCCTCTGCGCGGCCCGCGGGCTGGCAGTGGCGCATTCCGCTGCAGCACCGCACCGGCAACGGCTACGTGTACGCGAGCCGCCATGTCAGCGACGACGAGGCGGCCGCGACGCTGCTGGCGACGCTCGATGGGAAAGCGCTGGCCGATCCGCGCGCCCTGCGCTTCACGGCCGGCGTGCGCCGCAAGTGTTGGAACAGGAATGTGGTCGCCCTCGGGCTGGCCAGCGGTTTTCTCGAACCGCTCGAATCGACCAGCATCTACCTGGCGCAATCGGGCATCACGCGTTTGCTCAGCCTCTTCCCGCAGCGCGACTTCGATCCGCTGCTGGTCGAGCGCTTTAACCGCGAATCCGCGTTCGAATACGAGCGCATCCGTGATTTCCTGATCCTGCATTACCACGCAACGGAACGCGACGACACGCCGTTCTGGGACTATTGCCGCACCATGGAGATCCCGGACACACTGCGCGAGACGATCGCCTTGTTCCGCCGCGACGGGCGCTACTTCCGCAACGGCGAAGACTTCTTCGCGCTACCGAGCTGGGTGCAGGTGATGCTGGGCCAGCGCATCGTCCCGCAGAGCTACCACCCGATGGTGGACGAGATGCCGGAGGAACGGCTGGCGGATCATGTCGAGAGCGTGCGCGCGATGCTCGCGCACGCCGTCGACACGATGCCGACGCACCAGGAATGGATCAACCGCTACTGGAAGGCGCCGCCGGCATGATCGATTTCCTGCGCATGTTGGCCGGGATCTGCTTCGCCATCGCCACCGCATCGGCCATGGCGCGCGCGCCGGAAGCGTTGGTCATCGACCAGGGCTGGACCTTCCGCATGGTTCCCGGCAATGCGCAGGCGGCCGCACATCCTGACGCGACGGCCTGGCACGCGGCTACCGTACCTGGCGTCGTGCATACCGATTTGTTCGCGAACAGGATGATTCCAGATCCGTATGCAGGCGCGCCCGAAGCCGGGCTGCAGTGGATCGGGCTGGCCGACTGGGAGTACCGCACGCGCTTCGACACACCGCCATCCGCGCGCGCCGCCGCACGCCGCGATCTGGTGTTCGAAGGGCTCGATACTTTTGCCGAAGTCTGGCTGAATGGCGTGAAGGTCCTCGCCGCCGACAATGCGTTCCGCACCTGGCGCGTGCCCGTGCAGGGGCGCCTGCGCGCGAAGCACAACGATCTGCGCATCGTCCTGCGTTCGCCCATCGCGGCATTGCTGCCCCAGGTGCAGGCCATGCCGCACAAGCTGGCCGGGAACTATCCCTCGCCCTACGGAGACGAGCCGAAGGATGCGATGACCGCGAACTTCGTCCGCAAGCCCGGCTACCACTATGGCTGGGATTGGGGGCCGCGCTACGTCACGGCCGGAATCTGGAAGCCGGTCGTCCTCCAAAGCTGGAATGCGATCAGGGCCGATGATTTGCACCTGCGGCAGGATCATGTCGATGCGGCGCGCGCCGATCTCGCGGCCATCCTGACTGCGGACGCGGTACATGCGGGTACGTACGACCTGCGCATGTGGCAGACCGCGCCGGACGGCAAGCGCACGCTTGCTGTGCGGCGGCGTGTCGCAGTCAAGGCCGGCATCAACCGCATCGAACTTCCCGTCCACATCGACACTCCGCAGCGCTGGTACCCGAATGGATATGGCGCCCAGCCGCTGTACCGCTTCGAGCTCGAAATCGGCGATGCGAAAATTGCTGCCCGCACGGGCCTGCGCGCCATCGAGCTGCGGCGCGAGGCGGATGCCAAGGGCAGGAGCTTCTACTTCGCCGTCAACGGCATACCGGTCTTCGCCAAGGGCGCGAACACCATCCCCTTCGATATGTTCCAGCCGCGCGTGACGAAGGCGCAGCTGCGCCGCGTGCTGCAATCCGCGCGCGACGCGAACATGAACTTCCTGCGCAGCTGGGGCGGCGGCTACTACGAAAGCGACGACTTCTTCGACCTCGCCGATGAACTGGGACTGCTGGTATGGCAGGACTTCATGTTCGGCGGCGGCATGCCGCCAGCCTATGACGACGCCTTCCGCGCGAACGTCCTCGCCGAGGCGCGCGATAACGTGAGGCGCCTGCGTAACCATCCGAGCCTGGCTCTATGGTGCGGGAATAACGAGGAAGAGGTCGCCTGGAAGTCCTGGGGGCATGGGCGTGAAATGACGCAGGCCGATCCGGCCTTCGCGGCGAAGGTGTGGAACGGCTACCGGCAGCTGTTCGGAACCGAATTGCGCAAGGTCGTGGCGGAGGAGGGCGGCGGCATTGCGTATTGGGCCAGTTCACCCAGCGACGACCTGGCCGAGGCGGCGAACACGCCGGCCAGCGGCGATATGCATTACTGGGAGGTGTGGGGCAACCCGGCCTATCCGCCCACGCAGTACCTGGACGTCACGCCGCGCTTCATGTCCGAGTACGGCCTGCAGGCCTGGCCGGTGCAGCGCACGATCGACGCCTTCGCCAAGCGCGCAGACCAAGGCATCGCCACGCCGGTGATCGAGGCGCACCAGAAGTTCCTCGCCGGGAAAGGCAACGAGCGCTTGATGAAGTACGTGGAAGCGGAATTCGGCCCGCCCAAGGACTTCGCCGCGTTCGTCTATCTGAGCCAGGTGGTGCAGGCCGAGGGCATCGAGCTGGCGGCGCTGCACCATCGCGCCAGCCGTCCGTACACCATGGGATCGTTGTATTGGCAGCTCAATGACGTGTGGCCCGGGGCGTCCTGGTCGAGCATCGATTGGTTCGGGCGCTGGAAGGCGCTCCAATTCCACGCGCGCCGATTCTACGCACCGGTGGCGGTGGCTGTGCTGCGCGATGCGGGCGGCGTGACGTCGGTCAGCGTGCTCAACGACCGCACCCGCGCCATCCGCGGCGAGCTGCGCCTGCGCTTGATGACCCTGGATGGCAGGACGTTGCGCGACGAACGCACGCCGCTCGAACTGGCGCCACTGTCGTCAGGGCCGGTATCCCGCTACGCCGACGCGGAACTGCTGGGTGATGCAGATCCCGCTTCCACCGTCGCCGTGTTCGACCTGCTGGCGCAAGGCGAGCCCGCGTCCCGCGGCGTGGTGTATTTCAAACCCGCCAAGGCGATGCGCTGGCCCGCTGCGGGCCTGCGTGCGGAAGTACGCGGTGCTGCTGGCGGCGGCTACACCCTGGAGCTGCATGCGGACAGGCTCGCACGCGCCGTGTGGATCGATTTCGGCGATGTCGACGCGGAGGTGTCCGACAACGCCCTGACCCTGCTGCCGGGCGAGAACGTCGGCGTGCATGTGTCGTCCAATGCTTCGCTTGCGGCGCTGCGCCAAGCGGTGCGTGTGCGTTCCCTGCCGGAAGCTCTTGTTTACTA
>DASRUW010000662.1:0-8323 GCA_035655255.1 Telluria sp.
AGGACTTGCCCATGCCGGACTGGCCGATCAGGATCGAGGACTGCCCGGCCAGGAGCGGCTGCAGGAGGGCGCGCGCGGCCTCCGGCGCGGCCTGGGCCGACACCTCGTGCACCGGGTAGCCCATCGCCGTGTACAGACCCAGGCGTTCGCGCGCGCGCGCCAGCGGCTCGGCCAGGTCCACCTTGTTCAGAATGAGGTGGGCGTCGATGCCGGCCGCTTCCGCCGCCACCAGGGCGCGCGAAATCAGGTCGTCCGAGAAGCTCGGCTCCGTGGCCACCACGATGAACATGCGCGTCAGGTTCGCCGCCAGCAGCTTGGACTTGTACTGGTCCGAGCGATAGAGCAGGGTGCGGCGCTCCGCGATCTTTTCGATCACCGCCTGGTCGGCCGAGGTGGCGCGCAGCACCACTTCGTCGCCCACTGCGACGTTCGACTTCTTCCCGCGCGTGACGCTGTGAATCAGGCGCCCGTCCGCCTCGGCCAGGTAATGCCGCCCGTGGGCCGCGACGATCACGCCCGCCAGCGTGCCGCTCATGCGCCGCACCGCTGGTCGTACAGGGCGTTCGCGCGCGCGGCGCAGATGAAGTCGTTGCGGGTGATGCCGCCGGCGCTGTGGGTGTCGTAGGCGACGGCGCAAGCGCGGTAGGTCACGGTCAGTTCCGGATGGTGGTCCTGGTGCTTGATCATCCAGGCCAGCGCGTTGACGAAGGCGATGGTTTCGTCATAGTCGTCGAAGCCGAACTCGCGGCACAGGCGCGCGCCATGGACCGACCAGCCGGGCACCTCCGGCAGCAGGGCGGTAATGTCCGCGTCGGGCAGGGCGTGCGCGCCGTGGGCGCATTGTTCGGTGACGAGACTCATGCGGCTCCCGCGAGATTGAGCTGGCGGATGCGCACCGCGGCCGGCGGGTGCGAATCGTAGAAGGCCGAATGCAGCGGGTCCGGCGTCAGGGTGGCCGCGTTATCCTCGTACATCTTGACCAGGGCCGAGACCAGGTCGCGCGCGTCCGTGTGGGTGGCGGCGAAGGCATCGGCTTCGAATTCGTGCTTGCGCGAGGTCAGCGAGGACAGCGGCGCGAACGGGAAGGTGAACACGGGCAGCGCCAGCAGGAACAGCAGCAGGGCCAGGGCGTCGTTGCCGCCGTTGAGGGAAGGCTCCACGCCCAGGCCCGTGTAGAACCACACCTGGCCTTTCAGGTAGCCGAGCAGCGCCAGGAAGGCCAGCGACAGCGCGAACATGACGGCGATGCGCTTGACGATGTGGCGCAGCTTGAAGTGCCCCAGCTCGTGGGCCAGCACGGCCTCGATCTCGGGCGGGGCCAGGCGTTCGATCAGCGTGTCGAAGAAGACGATGCGCTTGGCCGCGCCGAAGCCGGAGAAGTAGGCGTTGCCGTGCGCGCTGCGGCGCGAGCCGTCCATCACGAACAGGCCTTTCGAGGCGAAGCCCACGCGCCGCATCAGGTTCTCGATGCGTTCCTTGAGGCTGGCGTCCGCGAGCGGCGTGAATTTGTTGAACAGCGGGGCGATCACGGTCGGGAAGATCAGCATGACGAGCAGCTGGAAGCCGCTCCACACGCACCACGCGTACAGCCACCACAGGGCGCCGGCCTTGTCCATCAGGGCCAGCACCACCCAGATCAGCGGCAGGCCGAGGGCCGCGCCGAGCAGGGTGCTCTTGGCCAGGTCGCGCCAGAACAGGCCGGGCGTCATCTTGTTGAAGCCGAAGCGCTCCTCGAGCACGAACTGGCGGTAGTAATCGAAAGGCAGGTCGAGCAGGCCCGAGATAGTTGCAAATGCAACTATCAGGCCGAGCTGGTAAGGCATGCCCGAGCCGGCCACGCCATGGACCAGCTGGGCCAGCGCCTGCAGCCCGCCCAGCAAGGTAAAACCGATCAGGACCGCGCCGCCGTAGAACGCCTGGACCAGGCCGAAGCGGGTCTTGGCCACCGTGTAGTCGGCCGCCTTCTGGTGCGCGTCGAGCGGGATGCGCGTGGCAAACTCCGTCGGCACGGCGCCGCGGTTGGCCATCACGTGGCGCATGTGGCGGCTGCCCAGCCATACCCGCAAGCCCAGGGTGAGGGCGAAAAAAACGACGAAGAGAAGCGAAAACCCGAGTGAATCCATGCTGTGCCTGTGAGAAAATGGCGGAATTGATTACGCCAAGAGAGAATTATGTCACAAGCGACCGATATCGCCGTCCCGCCGGCCGTGCACCAGCCCAACGAGTTCAATCTGATCTGGGTGGACATGGAGATGACCGGCCTGGACCCGGACACCGACCGCATCATCGAGGTGGCGGTGGTGGTCACGGACATGCACCTGAACGTGCTGGCCGAAGGCCCGGTGTTCGCCATCCACCAGAGCGACGAAGTGCTGGACAAGATGGACGCCTGGAACAAGGGCACCCACGGCCGCTCCGGCCTGATCGACCGCGTGAAGGCGTCCACCGTGACGGAAGCGGACGCCGAGGCGGCCCTGATCGCCTTCCTGCGCAATTTCGTCCCGGCCGGGAAGTCTCCCATGTGCGGCAACACCATCTGCCAGGACCGCCGCTTCATGGCGCGCGGCATGCCCAAGCTGGAAGCCTTCTTCCATTACCGGAACCTGGACGTGTCCACGCTCAAGGAGCTGTGCCGCCGCTGGCGCCCGGAGCTGGTGTCCGGCTTCAAGAAGCACCAGAAGCACACGGCCCTGGCCGACATCCTCGAATCGGTCGAGGAACTGCGCTACTACCGCGAGCATTTCATCAAGCTGGGATGACTTGAAGTCGCGGGCGGGCGTCCCCAATTGGGGGCCATGAACGCGCCCATCCATATCGTCTGCCCGCACTGCGACGCCGTCAACCGCCTCGCCGCCGAACGCCTCGGCGCGGAGCCGACCTGCGGCAAGTGCTCCCGTCCCCTGTTCGTGGCCGCGCCGCTGGAAGTCGACGGCGCGCGCTTCGCCCGGCACATCACCCGCAACGACATTCCGGTCCTGGTCGATTTCTGGGCGCCGTGGTGCGGCCCCTGCCGCATGATGGCGCCGGCCTACCAACAGGCCGCGGCCCAGCTCGAGCCGCAGGTGCGCCTGCTGAAGGTCGATACCGAGGCCAACCAGCAGCTGGGCGCGCAGTTCAACATCCGCAGCATTCCCACGCTGGCCCTGTTCCGGGGCGGGCGCGAAGTGGCGCGCCAGGCCGGGGCGATGGACGCGCGCTCCATCGTGTCCTGGGCGCGCAGCCGCTGAGCGGTTATAAGCTTCTAACCATAAAGTCAATGCCGAAAGTTAATTCTGCAAATAAAATGCAGGATTTGACTCTTCCGGTATTCCATGGCGCGCAAGTGGCTTCGACGTTTTCTTCCTCCCCCCAACACCGCATCGCGTAGCGAACAGCTGCGCGGCGCGGCCGGCGCCCTGGCCGGCCTGCTGCTGACGGGCGCCTTGATGGCGCACGCCGCGCCGGGCGCCGCCTGGCTGATCGCGCCGATGGGGGCGAGCGCCGTGCTGCTGTTCGGCCTGCCCGCCAGTCCGCTGGCGCAGCCGTGGTCCATCCTGGCGGGGAACGTCTGCGCCGCGCTGGTCGGCGTGACTTGCGCGCGTTTCGTCGACGTGACCTTGCTGGCCGCGGCGCTGGCCGTCGCCCTGTCGATCGGCGCCATGTTCGCGCTGCGCTGCCTGCATCCGCCCAGCGGCGCGGTGGCGCTGACGGCGGTGCTGGGCGGGCCGGCCGTGCAGGCGGCGGGCTATGCCTTCATCCTCACGCCGGTGCTGTCCAATTCGCTGCTGCTGGTGGCGGCCGCGCTCCTGTACAACAACGCGACGGGCCGCCGTTATCCGCACCTGCAGCATCCGGTGCTGTCCAACATCCACGACACGCGCGACAAGGCGCCCACGGAACGCCTCGGCTTCACCGCCGAAGACCTGGACGACGTGCTGCGCCGCTACGGGCAGGTGCTCGACGTCTCGCGCGACGACCTGGAAGCGCTGTTCCTGCAAACCGAGGCGCACGCCTATGCGCGCCGCTTCGGCCTCATCACCTGCCGCGACATCATGTCGGCCGACGTGGTGACGGTGGAGCCTTCCGCGTCGCTGGAGGAAGCCTGGACGCACATGCGCGACCACCAGGTCCACAGCCTGCCGGTGCTCGATGGCGCGCGGCGCGTGGTCGGCATCGTGGCCTTGTCCGACCTGCTGCGCGGGAGCGCGCTCGATTCCTACGCCACGCTCGGCGCGCGTTTGAAGGCCGCGCTGCGCAGCGGCCGGCACACGGTGGCCTCGATCATGAGCCGGCCGGTGCACACGGCGCGTGCCGACATGCCGATGGTCGAACTGATTCCGCTGATGGCGAACGCGGGCTTCCACCACATCCCGGTGCTGGAGCGGGATGGCCGCTTCGCGGGCATGGTGACGCAGTCGGACGTGGTGGCGGGCCTGTACGAAAGCCGCCTGGGGATGGTCAGCCCGGCGAACGGGACGACCGGTTGACGAGGCGCTGCAGGCGCCCCAAAAGGCCGTCGGCGCGCGCCAGCTTCGCTTCGTAGCGTTCGCCCAGGCTGGTGGTCCAGGCCAGGCGCACGCTCCACGGCGCCAGGCGGCCCTCCAGTTCGGCGTAGATGGGCAGGCGGGCCTGCGGCAGGAAGAACCGGTGCAGGATCTCCCACGGTTCCGGGTAGCCGGATTCCGGATTCAGCGCCGCGATCCATTCCGTGCGCAGCGCGAAGCGGCCGCGTTTTGTCGGCCGGGCGAAGCCGGCCAGCAGGGAAGGGCGGCCGGGCGTGTCGCTCCTGATCAGCAGCCGCGCGTGCGGCCCGTCCAGCGTCAGGGTGACCGTGCCCGCGTCGCCGCCGCCCTCGTACCGCCCCGACCAGCGGTGGGCCACCGGCTTACTGCTCCGCTCCGTGGCACTTCTTGTACTTCTTGCCGCTGCCGCAGGGGCAGTCGTCGTTGCGGCCGACTTTCGGCTCCTCGCGCTTGAGGGTTTCCACGGCGCCTTTGCGGCGCGGCAGCCAGAACTTGTGAATCAGCGGCACGTTGGCTTCGACTTCGAGCGCCATCTTGTGCACGTTGTGCGGATCTTCCACCAGGGGCAGGTCGTCCTCGTCGATCTCGTCGGCGCCGAGCAGCTCGATGGGGTAGAGCAGCTCGCTCTGGTCGGCGTCGTACAGCTCGGCCCACGAATCCGGGCGCAGCTCCATGCCTTCGCAGAAGCCCCAGCACCAGGCTTCGGGGTCGATCAGCATCTCGCCATCGACCTCGTGTTCCACGAACAGCGGCTCGTACTCCTTGGGCGCGACCTCGAAGGTGACCAGGATCTCGTTCATGAAGCGCATGATGAGGTTGACGATGCGCTCCGCTTCCTTCTCATTTTTGAACTGTGGCGCCTTTTCGTCGCCCCAGACGCGCGGCAGCCATTCGGACGGCATGATGGTCTCCGGGCCGATGGCGATGGCGGTCAGGAAGCCGTGCAGGGTGTCCATCGTCATGGCGTCCTCCGGGCAGCGGTCGGACAGGAGGAACTGGTCGAGTTCGTCGAATTCTTTATCGGAGAGGGGCTGGTCGAGGTGCATGGCGGGGAGGGAACCGGAAATGAAGGCGCTAGTGTAACCCAGGGCACCGTACAATGCGGGTATGAACAGCCACCATCCTTTCTCGACTCTCTCGCCGGACTGCGTGTTCGACGCCCTTCAAAGCATCGGCTTGTATGGCGACGGCCGCCTGCTGGCGTTGAACAGCTACGAGAATCGTGTGTATCAGGCCGGAATGGAGGAGGGGCCGCCGGTGGTGGTCAAGTTCTACCGCCCCGAGCGCTGGAGCGAGGCCGCGATCCTGGAGGAGCACGCCTTCGTGCGCGAGCTGGAGGAAGCCGAGATCCCGGCGGTGCCGGCGCTGGTGGTCAACGGCACGACGCTGCACCACTTCGCGGGCTTCATGTTCGCCGTGTTCCCGCGCCGCGGCGGGCGCGCGCCGGAGCTGGAAGACGAAGCGACGCTGGAATGGATCGGCCGCTTCCTCGGCCGCATCCACGTGGTCGGCGCCGCGCGCCCGTTTGTGGAGCGGCCCGCGCTCGACCCCGAGACTTTCGGCCGCGAGCCGCGTGCCTGGATTCTCGGCAGTGGCCTGCTGCCGATGGATTTGCGTCCGGCCTGGGAGAGCGTGAGCGCCCAGGCCCTGGAGGGCGTGGCGCGCTGCTACGAGCGGGCCGGAGACGTGGCCACGCTGCGCCTGCACGGCGACTGCCACGGCGGCAACGTGCTGTGGACGCCGGACGGCCCGCACTTCGTGGACTTCGACGACGCCCGCACCGGCCCCGCCGTGCAGGACTTGTGGATGCTGCTGTCCGGCGAGCGGCATGAGCGCGCTCGCCAGCTCGGCGCCGTCCTGGCCGGCTATGAGGATTTCCGCGACTTCGATCCGCGCGAACTGCACCTGGTCGAAGCCCTGCGCACCCTGCGCCTGATCCACTACTCGGCCTGGCTGGGCCGCCGCTGGGACGACCCCGCCTTCCCCGCCGCCTTCCCCTGGTTTAACACCCACCACTATTGGCAGGAGCGCATCCTCGAACTGCGCGAACAGGTCGCCGCCATGGACGAGCCGCCGCTTCCAGCCTAAGGGGTGACACTGGGGCGACATTGTCAGCGAAACTTGGAACAGGGGAGGAAAACCCGCCCTGATCGGCGCTCTGCACGCGCGCGGGGAACCGGATAATCGGTGCCAGACTAGCCGCATACCCGGAGCCGACCATGCAAGCCGCCCTGACCCACGACGATGCCGACCTGACCATCGAGATGCCCGCCGCCGCCAATAACAAGCCGGTGGCGCTGTCCGACATCCGCGAAGCCATCGCCCGGGTGGAGGCCGAAGCGAAAGCCTCCTGCGCCGCCGAAAGCCGCGCCTCCGCCGAGGCCCGCGCCCGCGCGCTGGCCGAGGAGCGCGCCGCGATGGACGCCGCCGCAGCAGCCGCCGCCCTCGAACACGCCCAGGCCAACGAGGACGCCATCGAAGCCAACCGCGACCGCCTCGAAACCCTGCGCGCCGCCGCCCTGGCCAGCCAGGAAAAGCTGGAAGCGATCCGCCGCGAAACCGCCGAGCTGCGCGCCCGCGTCGAATCCGACACCCAGATGAAGCTCGAAGCCGAGGCCCGCCAGCGCGCGGCGGAAGAGGCCCAGCGCCGCGCCGCCGAGCAGACCCAGGCCCAGGTGGAGCTGACCGCCAAGGCCGAGCAAGCCGCCGAGGAGCTGCGCCAGCAGGCCGAGCAAGCCCGCCTGCAAGCCGCCGAGCGCCTGGTCGCCGTCGAAAAGGCCAAGGAGGAAGTGCTGCACATCGCCTCCGCCGAAGCGCGCATGATGACCCTGGCCCGCGAGCGCGAGCGCCAGGCCCAGGCCGCCCGCGCCACCGCCGAGAAGCTGGCCGAGGCCGAAGCCGAAGCCCTCGAACTGACCATCCAGCGCGAGCGCGCCGACCAGGTGGCCCTGGAAGCGGCCTTCAAGCGCGCCGCCGCCGAGGCCCGCGCGCTGGAAGAGGCCCGCGCCCTCGCTTACCTGGAGCAGGAACGCGAACAGATCGCCCACACCCAGGCCGAATCGGAACAGATCGCCGCCCGCGCCCTGCACATGCGCCTGCAGGCCGAGAAGGAGCTGCGCGACGCCGCCGTCCTGCGCGAGCGCCATGAACAGCAGGCCCTGGCCGCCGCCGAAGCCCGCCGCGACGCCGAGCAGCGCATCCTGGCCGCCGCCGAGCGCCGCATCGAGGCCGACCGCGCCCTGCGTGAAGTCGCCCTGCAGCGCGCCATGGCGGAAGAGGAGGGCGTGGCCCAGTCCAAGGCCCGCGCCGAAGCCGAAGTCCAGGCCGCGGAAGCCGCCCGCCAGCGCCGCCTGGCCGACGAAGCCGCGGTCGCCGCCGCCCAGGTCCAGGCCGAGGAAGAGGAACGCGCCCGTGAATTGGCCGCCCAACGCGAGGAAACCGCCCGCAAGGCCGCCGAGCTTGCCGCTGCCCAGGCCGCCGCAGAGGAAGCCTTGCTGACCGCCGCCCAGGCCCAGCTGGAACTCCAGCAACGCGCCGCCGAGCTGGCCGAACAAAAGGCGGCCGAAGCGGCCAAGCTGGTCCAAGCCGAGCGCGCCCGCGCCATTGCCGCCGAAGCGGAACTGCTGCAGGTGCAGGAGAAACGTGAAGCCGAGGAAGCCGCTGCGGCCGCCGCCCAGGCCCGCGCCGCCGCCGAGGAACGGCTCGCTGCCGAGCTGCGCCGCCAGGAGCAAGCCGAGCGCGCCCGCGAGCAGGCCATGTACGAGGAATACGAGTTCGCCCGCCTGGTGGCGGAACAGAAGGAAGCCGCCGCCGCCGCCGAG
>DASRUW010000663.1:0-3527 GCA_035655255.1 Telluria sp.
AGAGCGGCGCCCTTACAAGGCGTAGGTCGGGAGTTCGACCCTCTCAGCACCCACCATGCACCTGAAGACAGCAACGATGAGGAGCGGTAGTTCAGTTGGTTAGAATACCGGCCTGTCACGCCGGGGGTCGCGGGTTCGAGCCCCGTCCGCTCCGCCAGATTCCAGAAAGCGGCCTGCACCTGTGCAGGCCGTTTTTGTTTGTGGAATGGCATATGTCAGCGTGCTATACTCCACCGCCCTCACCATCACTAGTGTGCTCATGTTTGATTTTATTCGTAACCACCAGCGACTGATGCAGATCCTTCTGGCGTTGCTGATCGTTCCGTCCTTCGTGCTGGTCGGGATCAGCGGCTACAAAGGCTTCGGCGCCAATGCCAACGCCATCGCCACGGTGGCCGGCCAGCCGATCACGCAGCAGGATTTCGAAAAGGCGCAGCGCGAGCAGGCCGACAAGATGCGCCAGGCCTACGGCGGCCAGTTCGATCCGAAGGTGCTCGACACGCCCGAAGCCAAGCAGGAGATCCTGGACCGCCTGATCGTGCAGAAGGTGATCGAGAACGAGATCGCGGTCAACCACATGAACGTGGACGACGCCGCGCTGGCGCGCTTCTACGGCGAGCAGCTCAAGGGCCCGGACGGCAAATTCGACGTCGAGCGCTACAAGCAGGTGGCTGCGGCCAACAACGTCACCACGCAGGGCCTGGACCAGATCGTCCGCCGCCAGATGCTGATGGAGCAGATCGGCGGCGCCGTCGAGGCGACCGGCTTCGCGCCGCGCGCCGTGACCAACCGGCTGTCCGACATCAACGAGCAGGAACGCGAAGTGCAGGAGCTGCTGTTCCCGCTCGCCCAGTACACGGCCCAGGTCAAGGTGACCGACGCGATGGTCAAGGCCTATTACGACAAGAACGCCGCCCTGTTCGCGGTGCCGGAATCGGCCAAGGTGGAATACGTGGTGCTCGATCCGGCCGCGGTGGAAAGCCAGGTGACCGTGTCCGACGCCGAAGTGGCCGACGTCTACAACAAGAATCCCAAGCGCTTCACCACGCCGGAGCAGCGCCGCGCCAGCCACATCCTCATCACCGTGAAGAAGGATGCGCCGAAGGCCGAGAAGGACGCTGCCCGCGCCAAGGCGGAAGCCCTGCTCGCGCAGGTGAAGAAGAACCCGGGCGATTTCGCCAAGATCGCCAAGACCAATTCGCAGGACCCGGGTTCGGCCGAAGCGGGCGGTGACCTGGGCGTGACCGAGCGCGGCGCCTTCGTCAAGCCGGTCGAGGACGCGATCTACGCCCTCAAGCAGGGCGAGATCAGCAACGTGGTCGAATCCGATTTCGGCTACCACATCATCACCGTGACATCGATCGTTCCCGCCGCCGTGCGCACGCTGGAGCAGGCCAAGCCGGAGATCGTGGCCGAACTGAAGAAGCAGAAGATGGCGAAGAAGTACTCGGAGATGGCCGAGACCTTTGGCAATACCGTGTACGAGCAGGCGGATAGCCTCAAGCCCGTCGCCGACAAGCTGCACCTGAAGATCGAGACCGCCGACAACGTGACCCGCACGCCGAATCCGGCCCTGGGCGCAGCGCCCGTCAACAATCCCAAGTTCCTGAAGGCCCTGTTCTCGGACGACGCCATCAAGAACAAGCGCAATACGGAAGCGGTCGAAGTGGCTCCCAGCACCCTGGTCGCCGGCCGCATCGCCGAATTCAAGCCCGCTTCCAAGCGTCCGCTGGCCGAGGTGGAAGCCCAGATCCGTACCCGCGTGACGCAGGAGGAAGCCCTGCGCCTGGCCAAGGCCGCCGGCGAGCAGAAGCTTGCGGCCGTCAAGGCGTCCGGCGACTCGACCGGCTTCGGCGAAGCCAAGACCGTGACCCGTTCCAAGCAGCCGGCCATCAATCCGGCCGCGGCGATGGCCGTGCTCAAGGCGGACGTGAGCAAGTTGCCGGCCTATGTCGGCGTCGAGCTGCCGGGCCAGGGTTATGGCATCTACCGCATCAACAAGGTGCAGCAGCCGGCGCAGCCGGATGCGGCGCGCCGCACGGCGGAAGCCCAGCAGATCGCCGGCGCCGTCGCGCAGCAGGAGATGTACAGCTACCTGGAAGCCCTCAAGCAGAAGGCCAAGACCAAGGTGAACCACGCTCCGGCCAGCGCCAAGCCGGCCGAGTAAGCGAACGCACCGAGCAAAAGCAAACGGCCCGCGCAGTGCGGGCCGTTTTTTTTTGGGGCGGCGCGGTCCGCTCAGCCAGGCGTTGTCGTGAGCGCCGCTGCCGCCTGCCGGAAGTCCTCCGGCGTGATATCGGACATCTCCAGCACCCGCGCCGCGCCGACGCGCACGAAGTTGCGGTCGATGGAGCGCAGATAGGCCGGGTCGTAGTGGTCTTCCAGCAGTTCGCCGACCAGCTGTTCCATCTGGCCGCTGTTGGCGAGCGCGTGCCAGTGTCCGATCCGTTCGTGCCCATGCAGCTTGACCAGGCAATCGAGCTGGGTGTTGAGCGCCGCCGGCGCATCGCTGAAGTGGCGGTAATCCTCCATCAGCAGCTGGACGCGCTTGGCACGCGGCAGCTGCAGTGAAATGCAGGGTGACTGGCGCATGACCGTCATCAGCGCATCGGGCACGCGCAGGTTGCCGACCTTTTTGCTTTCCGACTCCACGAACACGGGGCGTTCGGGATCGAAGCGGCGCAGCGCGTTCCAGATGGCCGATTCGAACGTCTTTTGTGTCGGCTGCGGTTCATGCGGCAGGTTGCCGAGGACCGAACCGCGGTGGGCCGCCAGCTTTTCCAGGTCCAGCACCTGGGCGCCCAGTGCGTCCAGGGTCTGGAGCAGGCGGCTCTTGCCGCTTCCGGTCGTGCCGCACACGACTTCGAAGCTGAGCCGGGGCGGCTGCTGCAGGGCGGCGTTCACTTCGACGCGGTAGGCCTTGTAGCCGCCATCGAGCTGCTCCACCGGCCAACCGATCTTGGCCAGGATGTGCGCCATCGAACCGCTGCGGTTCCCGCCGCGCCAGCAGTAGACCAGCGGCCGCCATTCGCGCGGCAGCCTGGTCAGGTGTTCCGCGATGTGGCGGCCGACGTTCTTCGACACCAGCGCCGCGCCGATCTTCTTCGCTTCGAAGGGATTGACCTGCTTGTAGATGGTGCCGACCTGCGCGCGTTCCTCGTCGTCGAGCACCGGCAGGTTGATCGCACCGGGCAGGTGGTCCTCGGCGAATTCGGAGGGGCTGCGCACGTCGATGATGGCATCGTAGCTGTCCAGCCGTGCCATGGCGTCTTGCGCCGAAACGAGGATCGGGTATTTCATTTGTTTTTCATCGCCTGCGTGAATACGGGCCAGATATTGGCCAGGATGATGGGATGGGCCTGCGCGACGGGATGCAGCTGGTCCTGCTGGAACAGCTCCGGCTTGTCGGCCACGCCTTCGAGCAGGAAGGGCACGAAGGGCAGTTTGTAGTCCTTGGCCAGCCTGGCGTACATGGCGCTGAAACTGTCGGTATAGGCCTTGCCGTAGTTGGGCGGCATGCGCATCCC
>DASRUW010000664.1:0-11898 GCA_035655255.1 Telluria sp.
TGTGGCCGCGCACGAGCGCGAGCAGGCGGCGGATCATCTCCTTGCCTAGCCCGCGCCCCTGGTGGCTGGGGAGAAAGGCGATGTCCGCGACATACGCCACGTCCACGCCATCGCTCAGGACCCGGCCCGCGCCGATGATGCGCGCATCCTCGCGCACGATGAAGCGGTAACGGCTGTTGGTGAAGGCGAGGCGCAACGCGTCGGGATCCTTGGCCCCGAGCGCCGCGCGGTACAGCGCCGCCAGTTCCTGCCAGTCCACCGTCTCGATGTCATCGGACCACGTGATATCCATGACTCCTCCCTTGTGCGGCCCATGCTGACACACGCCGCTCAGCGCGGCAAGAGCGCCGGCCGCGGCAGCAGGCCCGAGGCCAGCACGGCCCCGGTCAGGATCACCGCCACGCTGGCCACCATGGTCGCGGACACCGTCTCGTGCAGGAAGAGGTAGCCCCAGGTCACGCCGAACACGGGGATGAGGAACAGGCAGGGCGTGGCCGCCGCCGGCCCGATATCGGCCAGCAGTCCGAAGAACAGCACGTAGGCCAGCGCCGTGCACAGCGCGGACAGGGCCAGCACGGCGCCCCACGCGGTCGCGGAAGGCATGGCCTGCGGCCAGGTGTAGACCGTGGGCCCGGCCAGCACCAGCGCGGAGAAGAACTGGCAGCCGAAAGCGACACTGAGCGGCTTCACGCCGGCCAGATGGCGCTTGGTGTAGTTGGTCGCGAAGCCGTACATCGCGGTGGACGCGATGCAGGCGGCGCCGGCCCACAGCACGGCGCCGGTGTCGGTGCCCTGCGCGCCGCCGATGCGGCCGGACATCAGCAGCCACACGCCCGTGAAACCGAGGAGGAGGCCGAACACGCGCGGCGGCGTGAGGCGCTCGTTCAGCCAGAGCCACGCGATCAGCGCGTTGAACAGCGGCGTGGTGGAGCCGAGGATGGATGCCATGCCGGCCGAGATATGGTGCTCCGCTGCCGCGAACAGCACGTAGGGAATGCCGCAGTTGGCCATCGCCACCAGGGCGATCGGCTTCCAGTGGCGCACCAGGTCGCGTCCCGCGCCGCGCGCGAGCAGGAGCGGCACCAGCATGAGCGTGGCCAGCAGTGCGCGCATGCCGCCCAGGGGCACCGAACCGAACTCATCGGCGCCGACGCGGATGAAAAGATAGGAGCCGCCCCATACGGCGGGCAGCAGCAGGAAGCGGAACAGGTCGTAGGAATTCATGGAGCCATGCTACGCGCCGGATTGGCGCTGTTCCAGTGCCAGATCCGGCTGCATTCATGGGTCCAAAGTCAGCGCAGGCGCACACGGAAGAAGGCCAGGATCTCGTTGCGCGCCGCGATGGTGGGCTGGCCCGCCTCGTCGATCAGGTGGGCCGTCACCACGCTGTGCGGGCAGCGGACCACGTGCTCGAAGAAAGGCGACGTCTGCGGGTTGGCCGCGCTGTCCGGCAGCACGCGCGCGATGAAGCGCTGGCCCAGCGCCTCGGCGTAGGCGGCAAAGCGCTCGGCGCGGCAGTACTTGTCGCCTTCGAAGCGGTAGGCCAGGACGCTGAGCTTTTCGCGGTCCAGGCGCGCGCGCACGGCCTTGAGCTCCTCGGGCGACATCTCGATCCCGGCCGGGTCGTCGAAGGGCAGCGAGGGCTGGCACACGACGGGCGCCAGCATGGCCGGCTCCAGCATCATGGTGAGGGCGAAGTTCCCGGTGAAGCACATGCCGATCGCGCCGACGCCCGGCCCGCCGCATTCATCGTGCGCCAGGCGCGCCAGCGCGCGCAGCCACTGCGTGACGGGGCTCGACTTGTTCGCGGCCAGCGCCCGGAATTCCGCGCTCACGCAGGCGCGCTGCAGGATCTGCGCGCCTTCCTCGGCCTGCGGCACGGCGCCGTCGCGGCCGAACAGGGAAGGCATGTAGACGGTGAAGCCGGCGTCGCGCACCCAGCGCGCGAAGCGGGCCACGTGCGGGCTGATGCCGGGCATCTCGGTCATCACGATCACGGCCGGACCCTTGCCGGCCACGTGGACCCGCTTGCTCACGTCGTCGAGCGTGATGGTGCGGGGATTGAAATCGTCGAGGGGATCGTCCTGGGTGACGCTGCGAGGGGTCATGCCGGTGTTCCTGTCTTGCTGGTCGAGGGAGCCACATGATCGCGCCGCCGTCCCGGCTCCGATATGGCCGTACACGACTATTTTCATGCCGTTTTGGACAAGTTTGGTTACAACTGCAAACTTGTTCGTGCTGCAGCATGCGTGTCAGCATTGGGGCCATGAAAACCGACCTGCCACCCTCCCCGCTGCGCCGCACGGTGCTCGCTACCCTGATCGGCGCCGCCGCGGCGGCCTGCGGCGGTGGCGGCTCGTCCTCCACCCCCGGCCCGACCCCGGCCCCCACGCCCCCGCCCACGCCGGCGCCCACGCCCGCGCCGCCGCCGCCGCCCGCGCGCCTGACCCTGAGCGGCACGCGCATGCTGGCCCCGGACGGCAGCGCGCTCAGCCTGCGTGGCATCAACGAGGGCACCTGGGGCGAAATGCGGAGCAGCGACGCCGCCGCCATCGCGGCCCAGGGCGCGAACGTGGTGCGGGTCCTGATCCGCTGGTGGGGCCTGTACGGCAGAAGCGACGTCGAAAGCCGCGCCGACGCCGCGCCGGGCCACTTCGAGCCGGACCATCTCGCGCGCTTCCTGCAGGAGGTGAAGTGGTGCCAGGACGCGGGCCTGTGGGTCATCCCCGTCATCGATTCGAACTGCGGCCAGAACGGGCTGCAGGACGCGGACATGGCGCACTACTGCGACGCCACCGGCAGCTACCCGGGCGGCCACAATTTCTGGACCGACCTGGCCCAGCGCCAGCTGTTCAAGGAAGCCTGGGTCTACCTGGCCGGCATCCTCAAGGACTATCCGCGCATCGCCTTCTACGAGCTGCTGCCCGAGCCGCTGGAAGGCCACGATGCCAGCTACGCGGCCCAGGTCTCGAGCTTCTACCAGGAGCTCATGGCGGCCATCGAGGACGGCGCGGGCGACCGCCGCACGCCCTTCCTGGTCGGCGCGCGCGACGCCTACAACATCAACCTGTGCGACGAGGCCTATATCGCCACGCCGCGCTGGGCCAACCGCGTGGTCTATACGGGCAACCTATTCATCCGGACCGGGAACACCCAGGCCCAGAACATCGCCAACCTGGAGTCGCGCCTGGGCGCGCTGACCGCCATGCGCGACACGCGCCAGGTGCCGGTCTTCATCCAGCAGTTCGGCGTGCGCAGCGGCGATGACCCGACCCACTTTTACCTGGACGCGGGCCTGGCGCGCATGAATGCCGCCGGGGTGGGCTACACCGGCTGGCAATGGCGCCAGAACACGACGAATCCGGACGAATACGCGCTTGTCATCGAGGACCCGAACACGGGCGCCGACATCGTCAAGACGGCCGAACTGGCGATCTATTCCCGCTACTGGAAGGGCTGAAGCGCGCGGCTCAGGCCTTGCGGCGGTCGTAGGAGGTGCTCGACAGCAGGTTGTCGCGCCGCGTCTTGCCGATCGGGCGGTTGAGGACGCACTCGATCAGCCGCTTGGGAATTCCGGTGATGTCCATGAAGCGCTTGGCGGTATGGGCATCGAATGCACGCATGGTCTGCAAAGCCATGTCGATCCGTTCCGCCGTGGCGGCGTCCTGGCGCCTGTCACCGTTTCGCATGTCTTTTCTTGTCGTTAATTTATTGGCAAACATGATTTGTTTATAACTCAATGTTACTCCAAGGCCAAGCGAATGCAAGTGGTTTGCCTATCGAATCGCGGTGCGCTGCGTGCTAGAGTGCTGGCCGGAGGTGACCATGAATAGAAGACAGTACCTGCTGGCGCTGCTCGCCGGCGGACTGCTGGCCGGATGTGCCGGCCTGCTCGGCCCGCGCCAGGCCAGCATCCCGGTGGAGCGGATGCAGGCCTCGCTGGACCGGCGCTTCCCGCTCAACCAGCGCCTGCTGGAAGTGTTCGACATCGTGCTCACCCACCCGCGCATCACCCTGCTGCCCGACCAGGGGCGCGTGGCGCTCGACATGGAAGCCGCGCTGGCCCCGCGCTTCGGCGGCGCCGACTGGCGCGGGGCGCTGTCCCTGTCCGGCCGCCTGGAACTGGACCAGGGCCGCAACGCCGTGCTGCTGCGCGACGGCCGGATCGACCAGTTCTATCTCGACCGGCTCGACCCCTCCACCCAGAAGCAGATGACCCGCCTGGCCAACGTCCTGCTCGACCGCGTGGTGCGCGACCTGGTGGTCTACCAGTTCCGCCCCGAAGACCTGCGCCTGGCCGGCGTCCAGTTCGTTCCGACCCGCCTGGTCACCACGGCCGGCGCGGTGGAGGTGACCCTGGAACCGGTCCGCTGACCCATCCTCAAATTTTTTTTGCGCGCGCTGTCGAAACCGCGCCTTCCCGTTCGTCGTAGTGATAGCAGCACCTGGAACAACCCAACAAACACTAGGAGATCTATCATGAGCCAAGTCAAACCCATTCCCGAAGGCATGCATTCCGTCACCCCGCACCTGGTGTGCAAGGGCGCGGCCAAGGCCATCGAGTTCTATACCAAGGCCTTCGGCGCCAAGAGCGGGGGCGTCATGCCGACCCCGGACGGCCGGGTCATGCACGCCATGATCACCATCGGCGATTCCCCCGTCATGCTGGTGGACGAGTTCCCCGAGTGGGGCACCTTCGGCCCGGACGCCGCGCGCCCCTCGCCGGTCACCATCCACCTGTACGTGGAAGACGCGGACGCCGTCTTCAACCGCGCCGTCGACGCCGGCGCCAAGCCCTTGATGCCGCTGGCCGACATGTTCTGGGGCGACCGCTACGGGGTGCTGCAGGACCCGTTCGGCCACAAGTGGTCGGTCGCCACCCACATCAAGGACATGACCCCGGAAGAAATGAAAGCGGCCGGCGACGCGGCCATGGCCAACCACTGCAGCGAATAAGGAGAACGGCAATGAAATTCATGGTGATCGTCAAGGCCAGCAAGGCCTCCGAACGCGGCGAGATGCCGAGCGAGAAGCTCCTGGCCGACATGGGCAAGTTCAACGAGGAACTGGTCAAGGCCGGCGTCATGCTGGCCGGCGAAGGCCTGCATCCGAGTTCGAACGGCGCGCGCATCGTCTTCAACGGCAGCCAGCGCACGGTGGTGGACGGCCCCTTCGCCGAGACCAAGGAGCTGGTGGCCGGCTTCTGGCTCCTGGAGATGAAGTCGAAGGAGGAGTGCATCGAGTGGATGAAGCGCTGCCCGAATCCGCACGAGGACGGCGAGTCCATCCTCGAGATCCGCCAGGTGTTCACGGCCGAGGATTTCGGCGAGGCCTTCACGCCCGAGCTGCGCGCGCAGGAAGAAAGCCAGCGCGAACGCATCGCCAGCCGCTGAACGGAGCGGCGATGGCCTACATGATCCTGCGTAAAGCCGACGTCGCGACCGAAAGCGGCCGCGCGCCGGACCGGGCCGGCCAGGCCGCGCTGGCCGCCTGGCACGCGCGCCTGGACGCGGCCGGCCTGCTGGGCCTCAACCTGCGCCTGGAGCCGAGCGCCGAAGCCCTGCGCCTGCGCCTGTGGCCGGGCGGCTCGGAGGTGACGGAAGGCCCGTTCGCGCCCGCCGCCAACCTGGTCGCCGGCTTCACGGTGGTGGACGTGCCGACCCTGGCCGCCGCCATCGAGTGGGCGCGCCAGTGGCCGCGCGGCGAAGGCGCGACCGTGCTCGAGGTGCGCGAGACCGGCTGCCCCGGCGGCTGCGCCACGGTGCCGCCGGCGCCGGCCGGCAGCGGCCAGCGCTACGTGATCCTGCTGCGCTCCGACGCCGCCGGCGAGGCCGACGAAGTCCAGGCGCAGCCCATCCTGGACGCCCTGAACGAGTTCAACGCGCGCGAAGCCGCGGCCGGCGTGCTGCTGGCCGGGGACGGCCTCAAGTCCACCGCGCGCGGCGCCCGCGTGCTGTTCGGGCAGGAGGCGCCGGCCGCGGTGGACGGCCCGTTCGCGGAAGCCAAGGAGCTGGTGGCCGGGTTCTGGATGATCCGCGCCGACAGCCTGGAAGCGGCCCTGGCCTGGGCGCGCACGGTGCCGTATCCCACCGGGCCGTACGTGGAGGTGGAAATCCGCCGCGTGCAGCCGCCGCCGCTCACGGCCGCCCAGCTGCGCGCCGACCAGCACCTGCGCGCCGAGCAGCTCGACGCCGCCTTGCGCGCCGAACTGGCCGGCGCCGCGCCGCGCCGCTGAAGGGGAGCGATGGCCGGCCCCGACAGCGCCCGCGTCGCCGAAGCCGCCTGGCGGATGGAGGGCGCGCGCATCATCGGCGCGCTGGCGCGCATGCTGCGCGACGTCGGCCTGGCCGAGGAGCTGGCCCAGGACGCGTTGCTCCAGGCGCTGGAAAGCTGGCCAGTCGCGGGCGTGCCGGACAACCCGGCCGCCTGGCTGACCCAGGTCGCCAAGCGGCGCGCCCTCGACCACCTGCGCCACCAGGCCCTGCACCGCGAGAAGGAAGCGGCCATCACCTGGGAAGAGGAGACGCGCCTGCAGGATGCGCAGGCCGCCCCGGACGCGGCGCTGGAGCAGGAGGACATCGGCGACGACCTGCTGCGCCTGATGTTCGTCGCCTGCCACCCCGTGCTCTCCACCGAGGGGCGCGCCGCGCTCACCCTGCGCATGCTGGGGGGCCTGACCACGAGCGAGATCGCGCGCGCCTTCCTGGTCGCCGAATCGACCGTGGCCCAGCGCATCGTGCGCGCCAAGCGCAGCCTGGCCGAGGCGCGGGTGCCGTTCGAAGTTCCGCACGGGGACGAGCGCCGCGCGCGCCTGGCCTCCGTGCTGCAGGTGATCTACCTGCTGTTCAACGAAGGCTATTCCGCCAGCGCCGGCGACGACTGGCTGCGCCCCCAGCTGTGCGAGGAGGCGCTGCGCCTGGGCCGCATCCTGGCCGAACTGATGCCGGAGGAGGGCGAGGTGCACGGCCTGGTGGCCCTGATGGAGATCCAGTCCTCGCGCAGCCGCGCGCGGGTGGATGCGGCCGGCAAGCCGGTGCTGCTGATGGACCAGGACCGCAGCCGCTGGGACCAGCTCCTGATCCGGCGCGGCCTGGCCGCCCTCGAACGCGCCGCCACCCAGGGCAGCTACGGGCCCTACGCCCTGCAGGGTGCCATCGCCGCCTGCCACGCGCGCGCCGTGCGCGCCGAGGACACCGACTGGACCCGCATCGCCGCCCTGTACGAGGCCCTGGCCGCGCTCACGCCCTCGCCCGTGGTGGAACTGAACCGCGCCGTGGCCGTGTCCATGGCCTACGGCCCAGCCGCCGGGCTGGAGCTGGCCGACCGCCTGCAGGACGAGCCGGCCCTGCGCGACTATCACCTGCTGCCCAGCGTGCGCGGCGACCTCCTGGCCAAGCTGGGGCGGGCCGCCGAGGCGCGCGCCGAGTTCGAGCGCGCCGCCGCCCTGACGCGCAATCTGCGCGAACGGGAATTGTTGCTTGCACGCGCCAATTCTTGCACCAGGCAACTGTCCAGTTGAATCGTGCGCAGCCCGGCTGCTGATATGATTTCCGACAACGAATACGCAGAACTGTCCTTAATCACAGCATTGCGGAGCGCCGGCAATCGGCGCACACTGTGCACGGCTCCGGGCGGATTTCCCATGCCGGCCGGAAAGGACAGTGGTACGTGGTCGTGTCGTGGAAAAGCAGGGTTTGCGCAGTCTCATCCCAGCAATATTCCACTTGAGTAATCTTGCTGAGAATATGCCAGGGGGCTTTATGGGAACGCTACACAGGAATCAGCCGGACCTCGATCCGGCCGTGCTGCTCGCCGCAGGGACGGGCGCGCCGGCCCGCCAGAGCCTGCCGCCCAAGGGATCGTGCTGGTACTGCGAGAAGCCGCTCGACAGCGTCAAGCGCTTCTGCGGCAAGGACTGCGCCGACGCCTTCGACGAAGAGCGCGAACTGTTCCATTCGGACCGCTGATCAGCGCGGCGCCGCCAGCAGCGCCAGGGCGCGCTTGAAGTCGAACGCCCGGGCCGCCTCCTGCACCGCCGCATACACCGTCTCGCCCAGGGCCGCGCGCAGGCGCGCGCCAGACTCTTCCAGCACATCGACCGCCGCGCCGTCGCCGCGCGCCAGCAGGGATTCCAGTTCATCCAGCACATCGTCCGGTCCGGCCAGCGCCCGGCACGGAGCCGCATGCGGATGGAGCATGGCGCCCAGGCGTTCCTGCAGCAGGCCAAGTTGGCGTTCCAGCTCCGCCAGCGGGGCTTGCGCGTCCGTGTCCAGGCGCAGGGTTTCCTCCAGCCGGGTGGCGGCCGCGTGCACGTCGTGCGCCCCGAGCACGCCCGCCGCCCCGGCCAGGGTCACGGCCAGCAGGTGGGCGCGCTCGCGCTCGCCGGCGGACAGGGCGCGCCGCAGCGGCACGGCCCCGGTGGCGTAGTCCGCGTAGAAACGGCGCAGCATGCGCGCGTACAGGTCGCGGTCGCCCATGACCCGTTCCAGGCCGTCGGTCAGGTCGAGGATGTGGCGCGTGGCCGGGTCGTCACGCAGGTCGACTGGATCGTGGACGTCGTCTCTCATGGGTCGCCGAAGTTGTATATCGGCAACAATACCTTACTTTGTGACAAAAGACCATGCGCGCGTCACGGCGACGCCGTCGACCGTGCCGGAGAAGCTGACGTCGTAGGTGGTGCGGGCCGCCAGCGCCGCCAGCGGAATGATGGCGGCGGCCGAGCGCGGCGTGTCCGCGTCGGTGGCGGCCGTCAGGCGCTGGACCTGGAGCGCGGCGCCCCCGTGCGGCTGGACGGTGAAGCTGCCCACGGTCAGCACCGCGTTGATGTTGGCGTGCACGCTGATCGGATAGCCGACCTCGTTGCGGCCGGGCACGGGGTCGGGCGCCTCGTAGTCGCTCAGGAAGTTGGCCGGCACCGCCGTCTGGCCGTCGTACGGCCAGGTGACCAGGCCGCCGTTGCCCAGGCCCGGTCCGTAGCCGTTGTTGGCCGTGAAGTCGGCCGTGAAATAGGCGTAGCCGCTGGAATTGGTGGCCGCGCCGGTGCCGATCTCCTTGAACTTGGGCTCGAAGATCACGAAGCGGTGGTAGATGGCGGTGATCAGCTCCTCGGCCATGTAGAAGCCCGAGTTGCTGCTCGTGCCGGAAATCACCTCGCCATAGGCATAGGCCGCGCTGCGCGAGAAGGTGTAGCCGGCCGCGTTCAGGCGGTCGAGCAGGCTGGCGCCGGTGAAGCCGGGGTTGCCCGACGTCTGGGTGTGGCTCACCAAGTTGTTCAGGCGCAGGTAGTTCGCGTGGCCGAGGGCGGCCACGTCCACCACCGCGTTCTGGGTGAGGGCGGGCATGCCGGCCTGGGCGCGCCGGTAGTTGATCCAGTTGCGCCCGTCGGTGGCGATGTCGCCGGTCGCGGCCGGCGAGCCCGGACCGCTCGGCACGAAGCTGACCTGGGTGGTGGTGACGGCGCTGCCGGCGTCGCCGCCGCCGCCGCAGGCGGCCAGCATCAGGGCCGCCAGCACGGCGCCCAGGGCGGTTCGCAGTCGAAAGTCGTGGCGCATGGCACGGTTCCGGAGAAGAGTTTGACCCATTCTACCCAGAAAGTGAGAATTGGTGAGTTTTTTGCGTGTCCCGGCGGGGAAGGCTCAGCCTGTAGAATAGGACAATCCAGCAACTACCCTGCACACGCGTGAAACCGTCCCGCCGCCAGCGCCTCGCGCGCGCCAAGTTCGCCCTGCCCAGCCTCGTCACCCTGCTTTCGATCGCGTGCGGCTTCGGCAGCATCGTGATCTCGGTCGACAACGCTCCCCTGGGCGAGCCCGGCGCCTACCGCATGGCGGCCGTGCTGCTGGTGCTGGCCGGCGTGTTCGACGCGCTCGACGGGCTGGTCGCGCGCGCCACCGGCACCAGCTCCGAATTCGGGGTCCAGCTCGATTCCATCGCCGACGTGATGAATTTCGGCTGCGCGCCGGGACTGCTGCTGTATTGCTACGGCTTCGCCCAGCTGGGGCCGGCCCATCCGACCCTGCTGCGCATCGGCGGCCTGGCCTGTTTCCTGTTCGTCGCCTGCGGGGCCCTGCGCCTGGCGCGCTTCAATGTCTCGGCCGGCAAGACCGATCCGCGCTACTTCGTCGGCATGCCGATCACGGCAGGCGCCGCCTGCGTCGCCTCGGTGGTGGTGGCCTGGCCCGATCCGCTCGTCACGCTCGGCCAGCGGCTGGCCGTGGCGGCCCTCATGCTCGCGGTCGGCGCCCTGATGGTGTCGACCGTGCGCTTTCCCAGCTCCAAGCAGCCGAAGAACGCCATCACCTTCGCCGTGCTGGTCCTGATGCTGGTGCTGCTGGCCTGGCTGCGCACCCGCTTCTTCGTGCTGTTCTTCCTGGTCTACGTGTGCGCCACCCTGCTGCTCAACATCGGCTGGCGCACCGGCTGGCGCGGCGTGACGCCGCCGCACGACCGCGCCGCCTGATCACAGGTATTTGTCGAGGATCTGCGCCAGGTGGTCCGCCGCCGCGCGCGCCGCGCCCAGGTCGTCCGCCGCGCCGCACTGGGTGCGCAGGCTGGCCGAGAGCAGGCGCACGAAGCAGCGGTCCAGCGCCTTGCTGGCCGCCGCCATCTGCTGGGCCGCGGCGTCGCAGTCGGACGGCTCGGCCGCCAGCGCGATCAGGCGCTGCACCCCGCGCAACTGGCCTTCGACGCGCGCCAGGCGGTGCAGCAGGTCCTGCTTCTGTTCCGGGCTGAGCGGGGCGGTGTCCACGGCGTCTCCTAGGCCACGTCGCGCGCGCTGGCCGCGCGCAGGATCTTGAACCAGTCGGGGCGGGGCAGCTGCAGGCTGGCCCCGGCCACCGCCACTTCGACCGCCTCGATGCGGCGGCTGCCCGTGATCGGCAGCGGCCGGCAGGGCAGGGCCATGATCCAGGCGTAGACCACGCTGGCGAAGGGCTGGCCGTGGGCGTCCGCGATGTCCTTGATGGTCAGGCGCAAGGCCTCGGCCTGGGGCGCGGCGCTGGTGAACAGCTGGCCGCCGGCCAGGGGCGACCATACCATTGGCGCCACGCCCAGGTCCTGCAGGCCGTCGAAAGTCTCGTCGGTGAGCGGATCCAGGTGCAGGGGCGAGAATTCGACCTGGTTGGTGGCCAGCGGAAAGCGGCGGTCCAGGCACTCGAACTGATGGCGGGTGAAATTCGACACGCCGAAGTGGCGCACCTTGCCGTCCGCGCGCAGGCGGGTGAAGGCCGCGGCGATCTCGTCGAAATCCATCAGCGGGTCGGGGCGGTGGATCAGCAGCAGGTCGAGATGGTCGGTGCCGAGCTGGCGCAGCGATTCCTCGGCGGAGGCGACGATGTGGGCCGCGCTCGTGTCGTAGTGCTTGTAGGCGTGGAGGGGGCGCTGCGGCGAGACCAGCTTGATGCCGCACTTGCTGACCAATTCGATCCGCGCGCGCAGGCCGGGGCTGTCGCGCAGCGCTTCGCCGAACAGCCCTTCCACCGTGTAGCTGCCGTAGATGTCGGCGTGGTCGAAGCTCGTCACGCCCAGTTCCAGGCACTGCTCGATGAAGCGGATGCGCTCTTCCACCGAGTAATTCCAGGCCGCCAAACGCCACATGCCGGCCACGACCCGGGACAATTCGAGGCCGCCGGCGCGGGTGGTCAAACGGGGGCAGGTGAGCTGGGTGGCGCGCATGTGTTGTTTCCGTGTCGGGGCGGTCGCAACCGATTATATCGTCCGCGCAAAGGAGTATTATTTCAATTGAGAACTTGCTGGGAGGCACATCATGGGCATCCTGTCGTTCCTGGGCCGCAAGGACGAGCCAGCGTCCCCCGCCATCGCCGCCGCGCCCGCCGCGCCGCGCGTCACGGCCCCCGCCGCGCCCCGCCCGCCGGGCCTGCGGCGCGAAGAAATCCTCGA
>DASRUW010000665.1:0-3492 GCA_035655255.1 Telluria sp.
TACCAGGGGTCCCCGCCTGCGCGGGGATGACGAACAAAAAAGGCGGCTCCGCGGAGCCGCCTTTTTCATTTGGAACGCTCGGCTCAGAACTTGTAGCCGATGCCGAAGTTGACGGCCTTCGGGTCCAGCGTCATGTCCTGCCACTGGCCGGTCGAGAAGTGCACCTGGGTCTTGAGGTAGGTCTTGGTGAAGACCACGTCGGCGAACCACTTCTCGCTGAAGTTGTAGGCCAGGCCCAGCTGCACGGTGCCGGCGACCTTGTTGTCGATCTTGAAGGTCGTGGCCGGGCCGCCGGTGTTGGTCAGCGCCGTCATCTGGCCCGAGCCGGTGGTGCGGCGGAACCAGGCGTAGGTCAGGCCCAGGCCCACGTACGGGCGCAAGGCTGCCTTCGGTTCGAAGAAGCGGTACTGGATGAAGGCGGTCGGCGGCAGCGACTGCACCTCGCCCAGCTTGCCGGTGCCTTCGATCGCGCCCGCGCCGTACAGCTCGTGCTTGTAGGGCAGGCCCAGGTCCAGCTCGGCCGTGATGTTGTCGGTGATGGCGTAGCCGCCCACGATGATGGGCTGGGTGTCCGCGCCGACCGCCGCCTTGGAATGCGGCAGGGCCGGGGCCGACACGTCGCCGGAATCGACCACCGGGGTGATCTTGTTGATGCCGACCTTGCCGAACCACTGGCCCGCGCTTTGCGCCTGGGCGCCGCCGGCCACCGCCATCGCACCGGCCAGGGCCAGCAGCTTGAATACGCTTTGTACTTTCATGTTATCTCCTGATTCTTGTGGTGAGGCGGCCGGCGCCGCGCGCCGGCCGCGTGCGCATGCTTACAGCCAGCCCTTGACGATCATCTGTTCGGCCACGTACTTCGCGATCAGCGAATGTTCGAACGGGGTCGGATGCACGTCGTCGGCAAACATGTAGTGGCTCACGTCACCAGAGACAACATTGGAGGCGGTACAGATCAGCGATG
Organism: Telluria sp.; assembly: GCA_035655255.1. Classification (GTDB taxonomy): domain Bacteria; phylum Pseudomonadota; class Gammaproteobacteria; order Burkholderiales; family Burkholderiaceae_D; genus Telluria. The sequence continues at coordinate 965 of DASRUW010000665.1, forward strand.
CGCCGCCGAACACGTTGTTCCCGCAGGCTACGTCGTGGGTGTTCGACAGGCCGTATGGCGCCGGGTTCACGTATTGGTCGGCCGACAGCGTGGCCAGGTCGACATACAGGACCTTGGCTTCGCCCGCCAGGCCGGCCTTGAGCTGGCCGTTGAAGGCGTCGACCATGGCCTTGATCAGCGCCTGGGTCCCGGCATCCTTGGACTTGGCGGCCGGAGTGATCGACATGTCGGGCAGGTTGTCCACGACCACGTAGTTGGCGCCCTTGCCGACGATTTGCGTCTTGACCAGCGCCGCGAGTTCGGCACCGGCCTGGCCCATCTTCGGCACCAGGGCCGGGCCGTTCTTGGCGGCGTAGTCGGCGCCGGCCTTGGCGCCGGCGGTCTGGCCGGCGGCGGTGGCATCGCTGGAGGCCTTGGCCACGATCGGGCCGTACACCGTCGGGTCGGCCAGGGTCATGGAAGCGCCGGACTGGATCGCGGCGCCGATGGCAGCCTGCACGATCTGGGCCGAGGTACCGCCCGCGGCGGCCGTGGTCTGGATCGCGGTGCCGATGGCGACGGCGGCGGTCTGGGGGTTCGGGCACTGGGCAGCCAGCTGGGTGGTCAGCGAGACGCCGAAGGCCTGCTGGCCGGCGGCGGCGCCGGCGGCGGTGCCCGCAGCGGTCGCTTCGGCGGAAAGCTGGCCCAGCAGACTCAGGGCGTCGTTGCCGCCGGCGATGACCAGCACCACTTCAGTGCCGCTGAACTTGCCGCCACTGATGGCCAGGTGGTTGGCCACCTGGGTCACGACCGGCACGGTCAATTGGCCAAGCGGGTCGCCGGTCAGGGCGTTGTGCGGGCCGATCGGATTGGTCACGCGCGAGCCGCCCTGGGCATAGCTGTAGCAGCCGGCGTGGTTCACGACCGGTACGCTGTACGCGCCCTGGCCGGCCAGGCCCGTCTGCGCGGCGCACGGCGCCGGCAGGCCGAACTGCGCCGCCAGCAGTTCCGTCCAGATCTTCGCGCTCGGGCCGTTGATGGTGTACTTGCCGCCACCGGCCGCGCCGACGCCGCCGACCGCGTAGGTGCCGGAATCGGCCAGCGAGTCGCCGAACACGACTTCGGAACTGAATTTGGTCCTGAACTCCTGGGTGCCCGGGTTGCTGCCGCCGCCACCGCAGGCGGTCAACGCGGCCGCTGCGACCAAGCTCAGCGCAAGTTTGATATGACGCATTGTGTCTCCTAAAAGTACCGTTGTTATTCGAAACGAACGCCCGTGCTATTCGCTTGTCGATAAGTTTGCCAGTCTTCCCCGATCTTGTATAGAGAAAGCAAGCATTGTGTGCGGCTCACCGTTGCAATCCTGAGCACATGCCGGGCCCAAGCTACCTGCAGCAGAGGAACGGACCTTGAGCTGGATCAAATACCGATCCGGCGCGGGTTCAGGACGCGGCGCGCCGGACGGCCAGGAAGTAGAGGATGGGGATGACCACCAGGGTCAGGAGGGTGCTCACCGAGATGCCGAAGATGAGCGAAATGGCAAGGCCGTTGAAGATCGGATCGTCCAGGATGAACAGGGCGCCCAGCACGGCCGCGAGGCCGGTCAGGAGGATAGGCTGGGCCCGGGTGGCGGCGGAGCGCACCACGGCCTCCTTGAGCGCCATGCCCTCGGCCAGCTCGCGCTGCACGAAGTCGACCAGGAGGATCGAATTGCGCACGATGATGCCGGCCAGGGCGATCATCCCGATCATGCTGGTGGCCGTGTACTCCGCTCCCAGCAGGGCGTGGCCCGGCATGACCCCGACCACGGTGAGCGGGATCGGCGCCATGATGATCAGAGGGACCAGGTAGGAACGGAAGTGGGCCACCACCAGCAGGTAGATCAGCACCAGGCCGCAGGCGTAGGTCACGCCCATGTCGCGGAAGGTTTCGTAGGTGATCTTCCATTCGCCGTCCCACTTGATGGCGTAGCCGCGGTACGGGTCGTCGGGCTGGGAGACGAAATACTCGTCCAGGCCGCCCAGGGCCGCGATGCGCGTGCGCGCGGCGAACATCCCATACAAGGGGCTGTCCACCTTCCCCGCCACGTCGCCGGTGACGAAGCTGACCGGCAGGAGATCCTTGTGGTAGACCGGCGCCTCGCGGCCCGTGGTCGTCACGTCGACCAGTTCCCGGATCGGCGCCAGCTGGCCGTCCGCGCCGCGCACCTGCAGCTGCAACAACGTATCGAGCTCGCCCTGGCGCTCCGCGGGCAGCTGCAGCCAGGCCGCGGCCGGATACTTGCGGTCGTCGTGCAGGTAGGTCGCGTCCGCGCCGGACAGGGCGGCGCGCACGGTCTCCGTGATCGCGGCCTGGGACACACCGAGCAACGCGGCCTTGCGCCGGTCGACCTGCACCACCAGGCGCGGCGCCGGGCCGATGCCGCTGTCGTCCACGTCCACCACGCCGGGCGTGCGTTCCAGCTCGGCGCGCACGGCCTTGGCCCAGCGCTGGCGCCCGTCCGCGTCCGGCCCGTAGATCTCGGCCACCAGCGGCGCCAGCACGGGCGG
>DASRUW010000666.1:0-4757 GCA_035655255.1 Telluria sp.
GTATGACCAACCTGAGTAAAATCCTGGCGCCGGAAAACGTCCAGCTCGATCTCGAAGTGTCGAGCAAGAAGCGCGCGTTCGAGCAGGCCGGACTGATCTTCGAGAACAACTGCGGGATCGCCCGTTCGACCGTGTCGGACAACCTGTTCGCGCGCGAACGGCTCGGCTCGACCGGCCTCGGGCATGGCGTGGCCGTGCCGCACGGCCGCATCAAGGGTTCGAAGAATCTGAAGTCGCCGATCGGCGCCTTCGTGCGCCTGGCCGAGCCGATTCCGTTCGAGTCGCCGGACGGGCAGCCGGTCAGCCTGCTGTTCTTCCTGCTCATTCCCGACCACGTCACGCAGCAGCACCTCGAAATCCTGTCGGAGATCGCCGAGATGTTCTCGGACGAGGCGATCCGCACCGCGCTGGCCACCGATCCCGATCCGAAGTCGGTGCATGCGCGGATCACGAGCTGGCAGCCCAGCCTCCACGCCCTCAGCTAAGCACCCATGCTCCAGACCCCGCTCACCATCCAGCGCCTGTACGACGACAACCGTGAAACGCTGCAGCTGGGCTGGTTTGCCGGGTTCCCCGGCGGCGAGCGCCTGATCTCCGGCGACGTCGCTTCCGCGGCCGATCAGGTCGGCCACCTGAACCTGATCCACCCGGGCCGCATCCAGGTGTTCGGACACCAGGAGCTGGCCTACTACCACCGCCTGAAGTCCGGCTCGCGCAATCACGTGATCGGCGAGCTCGTCGCCGGCGGCCCGCCCGCCCTCGTCATCGCGCAGGGCCTGGACACGCCGCCCGACATCCTCGCCATCTGCGACGAGCAGAACATTCCGTTGTTCTCGACGCCGCTGCCGGCGGCGCAGGTGATCGACTTCCTGCGTGTCTACCTGTCCAAGAAGCTGGCCCAGCGCATCATCATGCACGGCGTGTTCATGGACGTGCTGGGCGTGGGCGTGCTGATCACCGGCGACTCGGGCCTGGGCAAGAGCGAGCTCGGCCTGGAACTGATCTCCCGCACCCACGGCCTGGTGGCCGACGACGCGGTCGAATTCGCGCGCATCGCGCCCAACATGATCGAAGGACGCTGCCCGCCGCTCCTGCAGAACCTGCTGGAAGTGCGCGGCCTCGGCCTGCTCGACATCAAGGCGATCTTCGGCGAGACGGCCGTGCGCCGCAAGATGCGCCTGAAGCTCATCGTCCACCTGGTGCGCCGCTCGGCGCTGGAAGAGGAAGTGGAGCGCCTGCCGTTCAACTTCCCGACCGAGGACGTGCTGGGCCTGCCGATCCGCAAGGTCGTCATCCCCGTGGCGGCCGGCCGCAACATCGCGGTGCTGCTGGAAGCCGCCGTGCGCAATACCATCCTGCAGATGCGCGGCATCGACACCTTGCAGGAATTCATGGAGCGCCAGCGCCAGGCGATGAGCAGCGAGTAAACACGGCGCGGCAGCCTCGTTGCTTCGATCCGACAATTCTCTCCGAAATTCACATTTCCAATAGGGAAGTCCCTATACTGGAACTGCATTTGCGCAAACGCAAAACCGGGGAGGAGCAGTCATGGTGCTTGTTCATTCCAAGGTATTTCGCTTCACCGCCCTGCTGCTCGCAGCCTGGGCCGGCCCGGCGGCCGCACAGGACGCCGACAGTCCCTTCAAGTTCAGCGGCTTCGCGTCCATCGTCGCCGGGCGCCTCACCGCCAACCAGCTGGAACCCGATTACGCAGGGCCCGACACCATCGACGGCGTGCGCTGTCCCTGCTACATCGCGGATTGGGGCAATGCGGGCGTGTACGACCACAACTGGTCGCTCAAGCCCGAGTCGCGCCTCGGGGTGCAGATGAAGTACGCCATCGCGCCCGCCTGGAACGCGGTGGCGCAGGTGGTGGTGCGCGGCAGCGACAGCACGCCCAACCTGCAATGGGCCTACCTGAGCTACAGCCCGTCCCGGGAGGTTGAGATCCAGCTGGGGCGCAAGCGCATCCCGCTGTACTACTACTCGGACTTCCAGGACATCGGCATGTCCTACCCGTGGGTGACGCCGCCGCCGGAGCTGTACGGCTGGGAGGCCACCAACTACAACGGCGCGAGCGTCCGCTGGCGCACCCAGGCGGGCGACACCAACGTGACCGCCAGCGTCATGGCAGGCAAGGAGACGGTCAACGACTCGCTCTACCAGCGCCTGTACTACGACTCCAAGACCAAGGTCGTGTGGGGCCGCCTGCTCGGGGCCGACCTGGAGCTGGCGCACGGGCCGCTGACGGTGCGCGGCGTGTACGTGCAGGCGCGCGTCCACACCAGCAACCCGCTCGAGGACCTGGACGACTACGCCGACCTGCAGGCCTACGGCATCGCCGCCAACCTCGATTTCGAGGACTGGTTCGTGCTCTCCGAGGTCACGCAGCTCAAGCGCCAGTTCGACGCGGGCTACTGGGTCAAGGCCCCGGCCTACACCATCGGCGCCGGCTACCACTACGGTAACTGGACGCCCTTCCTCAACTACGCGCGCTACCGCGAGAAGACCGACCATCTCGACCTGTACGCGCCGCAGTCCTTCAGCCGCACGTCCCTGACGCTGCGCTACGACGTCGATCCGAAGAGCGCGCTGAAGTTCCAGGTGGACCGCGAGCGCGACGACACCAACAACTTCGGCGGGAACACCAACATCATCCGCATTTCCTACGACCGGTTGTTCTGACGGACGGGAGGCCTTATGCAACGCAGATCGTTATTCCTCGCGGCGCTGCTGGCGGCAGCGGGCGCGGCGCACGCCGAGATCGTGGTGGTGGTGAACCCGGCCAATCCGGCCACGCGCATGTTCACCGAACAGGCGGCCCAGTTCTTCCTCGGGAAGTCCAACATGTTCACCCCGGTGGACCAGGCCAAGGATGCGCCGATCCGGCGCGACTTCTACCAGAAGGTGGCCGGCAAGTCGCTGGCGCAGATGGAGGGCATCTGGGCCAAGGCGGAATTCTCCGGCAAGGGCGGCGCGCCCAAGTCGTATCCGAACGAGGATGCCGTCAAGAAGGCCGTGGCGGCCGATCCGTCGGCCATCGGCTACATCGACAAGGCGGCGGTGGACGCCAGCGTGAAGGTGATCCTGACCCTGCCCTAGGACTGTTCGCGGTGGCGCAGGACCACCCGTTCGGTCTTGCTGAAGTAGGCGGCCAGGCGTTCGGCCATGTACACGGAGCGGTGCTGGCCGCCGGTGCAGCCCAGGGCCACGGTGAGGTAGCTGCGGTTGTCGGTCTTGAATGACGGCAACCACTTCTCGATGAAGCGGCGGATATCTTCCAGCAGGTCGGCCGCCTGCGGCTGCGCGTCGAGGAAGTCGATCACCGGCTGGTCCTTGCCCGTGAACGGGCGCAGGGCCAGGTCGTAGTAGGGGTTCGGCAGCGCGCGCACGTCGAACACGAAGTCCGCGTCCAGCGGCACGCCCAGCTTGAAGGCGAAGGATTCGAAGAACAGCGTCAGCGGGGCGCGTTCGATCTCCACCAGCTCCTTGATCCAGGCGCGCAGCTTGTTGGACGAGAGCTCGGAGGTGTCGATCACGAGGCCGAGCTTTTCGATGGCGCCCATGCGCTCGCGCTCTTCCTGGATGCATTCGATCAGGGTGCGGCGGCTGGCGGGGTTCTCGTTCGGGCGCAGCTCGTGCGACAGCGGATGGCTGCGGCGCGTCTCGGAAAAGCGCGCCACCAGCGAATGCGTGGTCGCGGTCAGGAACATCACCTTCACATCGTGCCCCGCCTGGCGCAGCTGGGTCACCGTGCCGGGCAGGCCGACCAGGGACAGCGCGCTGCGCGCGTCGACCGCCACGGCGGCCCGCTCGACGCCCTCCGCGGCCAGGTTGTCCACCAGGTTGGGGAGCAAGGCCGGCGGCAGGTTGTCGACGCAGTAGTAGCCCGCGTCCTCGAGGACGTTGAGGGCGACCGACTTGCCGGAGCCCGAAATACCGGTGATCAGAACGATGCGCATGGCTGAGGATGATACCGCAAGCGGCGCGTCAGAGCTGGCGTAGCGGATGCGCCCACTCCGGCCAGCAGGGCTCGAAGAAGCGCGCCACCATCTCCGGCGTCACCGCGTCGAGGCTGGGCGGGTTCCACTTCGGCTGGTTGTCCTTGTCGATCACCAGGGCGCGCACGCCTTCCAGCACCTCGCCGTGCTCGAAATTGCGGCGCACCAGGTTGCGCTCCAGGCGCAGGCAGCCGGCCACGTCCAGGCCCGCGCCACGGCGCAGCAGCTCGTGGGTCACGCACATCATCAGCGGGGAGCGCTGGCGCATCGCCTCCAGCGCCTTCTGCGCGAAGGGCGCGTCGTCCTGGGCCAGGGAAGCCATGATGGCGGGCACGGAGCCGGCCGCGAAGTGGCGGTCCACCGTGGCGCGCGCCGCGGCCAGGGGCGCGGGGCCGGGGTCGGCCGCCATGCCCTCGATGGCGGCGCGCAGGCCGGCGGCGCCGGCCTGCTCCAGCGCGGCCGGCAGCCCGGCCATGCGTTCGGCAGGAACGAACACGTCGGCCAGGTCCAGGTAGATGGCGTCGGCCGCGCCCACGGTCAGGCCGGTCAGGCCCAGGTACTGGCCGAGCGCGCCCGGCGCGCGCGACAGGAAGTGGCTGCCGCCCACGTCGGGAAACAGGCCGATGTTCACTTCCGGCATGGCGACCTTGGTGCGTTCCGTCACCACGCGCAGGCGCGCCTGCGGACCGGCCTGGGCGATGCCCATGCCGCCGCCCATCACCACGCCGTCCATGAGGGCCACGTAGGGCTTGGGGT
>DASRUW010000667.1:0-3696 GCA_035655255.1 Telluria sp.
AACACCTTCTGCAGGATCTGCATCGATTCCTTCACCGCCCACCCGCTCGGGAACGGACCGAAGTACTGGTTCTTGCGGTCCACCGCACCGCGGTAGTAGGCCATGCGCGGAAATTCCTGGCCCGTGATCTTCAGATAGGGATAGGACTTGTCGTCCCTGAACAGGATGTTAAAGCGCGGCTTGAGCGTCTTGATCAGGTTGTTTTCGAGGATCAGCGCTTCGGCCTCGCTGTTCGTGACCGTGGTCTCCATGCGCGCGATGCGCTCGACCATCATCGCGATGCGCGGGCTGGTCAGGGTCTTCTGGAAGTAGCTTGAAACCCGCTTCTTGAGGTCGCGCGCCTTCCCGACGTACAGCACGGTGTCCTGGGCGTCGAAATAGCGGTACACGCCCGGCAGGTTGGGCAGCTTCGCAACCGTGGCAAGCAGTTGCGGGCGTAGATCTTCGGTCATGCTTCCTGGGTGATGATGACAAATGAAACGCCGTAGTCGGCTTCGTCGCTGAGCGTCACTTGGGCGGAGAGCTTATTGTGCCGCATGAATTCATCCAGCGCACCGCTGCACACGACCACCGGCTTGCCCGAGGGGGCATTCAGGATCTGCACCGAGCGCCAGGTCATCGGCATGCGCATACCCAGGCCGATGGCCTTGGAAAACGCTTCCTTGGCCGAGAAGCGGGTGGCCAGGAAGCGCAGGCCGCGCTGCTCGTTGCGTGCGCGGCGGGCACGGAACTTGGCCAGCTCCTCCGGGCCCAGCACCTTTTCGGCAAAACGCTCGCTGCGCGCGAGGGCTTGCTCGACACGGGAGATTTGCACGATGTCGGTGCCGATGCCGTAGATCATAGGTGCGCTCCGCTGGGGAACTTCGCGGCTGCGCAACGGGCCATGCATTCCCGCCTGCGCGGGAATGACAGTGGGATGCCGTCATTCCCGCGCAGGCGGGAATCGATGGTCGAATGCATGCCACCGATGCGATTCATGCCAGTCGGCTCGCCGTCATGATGGCCTTCATCTCGCGCACGGCGTTTTCCCAGCCGGCGAACAGCGCGTGCGCCACGATGGCGTGGCCGATGTTCAGTTCCTGGATGTCGGCGATGGCGGCGATCGCCTGCACGTTGGTGTAGTGCAGGCCGTGGCCGGCGTTGACCTTCAGGCCATGCTTCACGCCGGCCGCCACGCCGGCCTTGATCCGCTCCAGTTCCGCCGCCTGCGCCGCCCCTTCCGTGTCGGCGTAGCGGCCCGTATGCAGCTCGATCACCGGCGCGCCCACCGCGGCGGCGGCGGCAATCTGGCGCTCGTCGGCGTCGATAAACAGGCTCACGCGGATGCCCTCGCCCTGCAGCTGCTTCACGGCCGCCTCCACCTCCTTGAAGTAGCGGATCACGTCCAGCCCGCCCTCGGTGGTCACTTCCTCGCGCCGCTCCGGCACCAGGCAGGCGTCCTGCGGGCGGATGCGGCAGGCGAAGTCGATCATCTCCTGCGTCACCGCCGCTTCCAGGTTCATGCGCGTGACCAGCTGCGGGCGCAGGTTGATCACGTCCGCGTCCTTGATGTGGCGCCGGTCCTCACGCAGGTGCAGGGTGATGGCGTCCGCCCCGGCTTGCTCCGCCAGCAGCGCGGCCCGGATCGGGTCCGGGTAGCTGGTGCCGCGCTCATTGCTCAGCGTGGCGACGTGGTCGATGTTCACGCCCAGGTCGATCACCGGGCCGGCGGGGTGCAGGAAGCTCATGTTCTTATAGTTGCATCAAGTCGATCAGAATCTGGCGCGTGTTCAGCGGCGCGCCACCCAAATGGTAGGACAGCAAAAAGCGCATGAGCTGCTTGCTCTGCGCCTGGGTCACGGGGTCATGATAGTCCTCGCGCTCCATGTCGGTCAGGGTCTGGCCGGATACCGCCGGCCACACGTCGTCGGGACGCGCCGGGCGCGGGCCGCGCTCCGGATCGACCACATACGACTGTTCCGGTACAACCGCCTCGCCCGTACCGGTACAGCGCGTGAGCTGCGCCGCCACGCCCGTCTCCCTAAGTAAGGCCGTCTCGAACTTTCGCAAGACGATCTGGGCCGGCTCGTCGTGGGCCAGCTGGTTCAGGGTGGAGACGTAGTGGTCGAACAAGGCCGGATGCGGATCGTCACGGGCGAGGAGCTTGACCAGCAGCTCGTTGAGATAAAAGCCGCACAGGAGCGAATTCTTCTCCAGCGGGAGCAGGCCGCCGACCCACTCGGCGTCGATCAGGGTGCGCAGCTCGGACTTGCCGCTGAAGGACACGGACAGGGGCTGGAAGGTCTGGAGCACGCCGCGCAGCTTGGAATGGGGCCGCTTGGCGCCCTTGGCCACGACGCCCACGCGGCCGTGGTCGCGCGTGAACACGTCCACGATCAGGCTCGTTTCCTTGTAGGGATAGCTATGCAGGACGAAGCCGGGCTGCCCCGTCACGCGCTGCTCGCGCGCGCTGCTGCGCGGGCGCCGGGCCGCGGCCGCTGGCTGCGCTGCTACCGGGTCCGCGTCCAGTCGGGTCACGTCATTCGTATCCGTAGGCGCGCAGACCCGCTTCGTTGTCGGCCCAGCCGGATTTCACCTTGACCCAGATCTCGAGGTAGACCGGGCCGCCGAACAGCTTTTCCATGTCCAGCCGGGCCTGGGTCGAAATCTCCTTCAGCCGCGCGCCCTTGTTGCCGATGATCATGGCCTTGTGGGCGTCGCGGTCGACCAGGATGGCGCAGAAGACGCGGCGCAGCGCGCCTTCCTGCTCGAACTTCTCGACCAGGACCGTGCTGGTGTAGGGCAGCTCCTCGCCGACGAAGCGGAACAGCTTCTCGCGCACGATCTCCGCCGCCAGGAACTTCTCGCTGCGGTCGGTAATGTCGTCCGGACCGAACACGGCCTCGTTCTCGGGCAGATGGCGCTTGATCTCGCTCTCCAGCGCGTCGAGCTGGAAGCGCTGCTTGGCCGACACCGGCACCACGGCGGCGAAATTGAACTTCGCCGCCACGCTCTGCGCGAAGGGCATCAGCACCGCCTTGTCCTTGGCCCGGTCCGACTTGTTGATGACCAGGATGACCGGGACGTTCTTGGGCAGCAGCGCCAGCACCTGCTCGTCGGCGGCGCCGAAGCTGCCCGCCTCCACGATGAACAGGATCACGTCGGCCGAGATGACCGTGTTGGTGACGGTCTTGTTCAGCGTCTTGTTCAGCGCGTTGGAATGGCGCGTCTGGAAGCCCGGCGTGTCGACGTAGATGAACTGCGCATCCTCCACGGTCTGGATGCCGGTGATGCGGTGGCGCGTGGTCTGGGCCTTACGCGAGGTGATCGAGACCTTGGCCCCGATCAGCTGGTTCATGAGGGTCGACTTGCCGACGTTGGGGCGGCCGACGATCGCGACGTAGCCGCAGCGGAAGGGAGTGGCGGAGGTGTTCATGCGGATTTGGTCTCGGCTTGCTTAGCTTTATCCGCGGACTTCTCGGCAGTCTCGGTTTTTTCCAGCTTGGGCGGTTTTTCGGGTTTGGCGGCGGGCTTCTCGGCCTCGCCGTCCGGGGTCTGGACGGTGGCGATGCCGGCCAGTTTCAACTGGGTGGCGCGCGGGCGCGACTTGCGCGCGGACGAAGGACTCTTGGCCAGCGACTGTTCGGCCACTTCCAGCGCCAGCTTGGCGGCGGCCTGTTCGCCGGCGCGGCGGCTGCCGCCCCGGCCATAGACCTG
>DASRUW010000668.1:0-2968 GCA_035655255.1 Telluria sp.
ATGGCCTGGCCCGGTGCGCGCCGCGCCTGCGCGAGCGCGAACAGGTCGCGGTACAGGTCGGCCACGGCCGCCGCGTACGGGTCCTGGCCCGGGTCGAGCTGCGCGGGCCGCGGGAGGTCGCCGGGACGCACGAAGGGAACGGCCAGGCACCATGCACCCACGGCGCCGGTCCGGTCGCGCAGCGGCACGATCATGCGCTCCAGGTCGAGCGTGCCATCCGCCGCCCGCACCGCGCCGATCACGGTGCAGCCGTGCAGTTCCAGCAGGGGCCCGGGCGCTTCCAGGCGCGCGGGCGAATCGTGATTGCCGCCGATGACGACGACCTGCAGGCCCGGCGCGCGCTGGCCGGCCTGCTGCAGGAAGCGATACAGCTGGCGCTGGGCGCTGGCAGGGGGATTGGCATTGTCGAAAATGTCGCCCGCCACCAGCAGCACGTCGATCGCTTCGCTTGCGAGCGTGTCCAGCAGCCAGTCGAGGAAGCGCTGGTGCTCGTAGGTTCGTTCGTAGTTGTGCAGGGTCTGGCCGAGATGCCAGTCGGAGGTGTGCAGCAGACGCATAGGGCCGTACTATAGCAGAGCGGTTCCGGCCCCGGATGGGCTGGATCAAGCCGCGGCGCGGTAGGTGTCGCGGCCGCTCTGCTTGGCCTTGTAGAGCATCATGTCGGCTTGTTCGATGAGGGCCGGCGCGCTCAGGTCGCCGCCGTCGTAGTAGGCCAGGCCGATACTGGTCGAAATCGTCACCTTGACCCCGTCCAGCACGAACTGGCCGCGCATGTTCGCCACGATCTTGGCGGCGATGGCGGCCGCGTCCTCGGGCCGGTGCACGTTTTCCATCACGATCGTGAATTCGTCCCCGCCCAGGCGCGCGATGGTGTCGCTGGAGCGCACCGAGTGCGCCAGCCGGCCGGCGAACGCCTTCAACAGCGCGTCGCCGACGCCATGCCCGTAGGTGTCGTTGACCGGTTTGAAGCGGTCGATGTCCAGGTACATGAGGGCCATCAGCTTGCCGCTCTGCGCGCTGTGCGCCATCGCTTCGTCCAGTTTCTGCATGAAGCCGGCGCGATTGAGCATGCCGGTCAACGCATCCACCTGGGCGAGGCGCAGCAGCTGCTTCTTCTCGCGCTTCTGGGCCGTGACGTCCTGGCGCATGACGTGGAAGCCGATCACCGACGTGCCGTCCGCGCCGCGCTGGGGGATGTAGGTCACTTCCAGCGTGCGCTCGGCGCCTGCGTGGTCCTCGGTTTCCTCGAAGATGACGGTTTCCCCGGCCAGGGCGCGCTCGATGTTGGGGCGCAGCCGATCGTAGCGCGCCGGGCCGATGGTTTCGAGAATCGTGCGTCCCTCGATGATGGAACGCGAGCCGAACTCGCGGTCGTAGGCGCTGTTGATGAAGCGGTAGACCTGGTCGGCGTCGATGAAGGCGACCATGGCGGGCAGCGTGTCGGCGATGGTGCGCAGGCGCGCCTCGCTTTCCTGCAGGGCGGCGGCGTTGGCGCGCAGCTGCTGCTCCTGGGCGCGGCGCACGGTGATGTCTTCCGCGATGCACAGCACGTATTCGACGGCTCCCGCCCCGTCGAACAGGGGCATGGACATGATGTAAAGCTGGCGCACGGTGCCGTCGGCGCGCAGCAGCGGGCGTTCGGCATCGATCACGCGGCTTTCGCGTTCCATGCGCTGGTCGTCGTCGGGGTCGAACAGGCCGAAGCCGTCCGGGAAGGCGGTGCCGGCGGTCTTGCCGACCACCTGGTCGGCGCCGAGACCGGTGATGTCTTCCGCCGCGCCGTTCCACACGACGATCTCGCCGCGCATCTCGGCGCGCATGCTGCGCACGCAGATCAGGAGTGGCAGGTGGTCGATCAGCGACTGCAGGAAGCTGCGGTGGTCGAGGATCTGCAACTCCACCTGCTTGCGCTGGGTGATGTCGCGCGTGGTGACGGCCACGCCGCGCGGAATGGGGACGATCTGCTGTCGGATCCAGCGGTTCGGCAGGCCGGGCACGACCAGTTCCAGCTCCTCTTCGCGCGGCTGTCCACTCACCATCACGCCGCGGAAGCTTTGCAGCAAGCCCGTGTCGCGGTAGTGCGGCAGCACCTCGAACACCCCGCGCCCCAAAGTCTGCTCGCGCGGCAGGTCCATCATCGCGGCGGCGCGGGCGTTCAGGTCCCGGATGGTGAAGTCGGTGACCTCGCCCTGCGCGTCGTAGGCCGCCTGCATCACCACGAAGCCGTCGAAGCTGCCGTCGGCGGCCGCGCGCAGCGTGGCCTGGGCCTCGCGCGCCTCGCGCATGCTGGCGTGCAGGCGCTGGCTCTGGCGCATCAGGGCGGCGGTGACGGCCACGATGATCAGGGACGCGATGGTGGTCAGCCAAAGCGTCACGCTCCGGTGCCGCTCGTAGCGCTCGAAGGCGACCTCGCGCGGGATGCCGATGTAGGCCTGCAGCGGGTAGCGGGGCAGGTCGCGCACGCTGTAGATGCGGGGCACGCCGTCCGGCGGCAGGCGCGGCGTCACTTCGTCGGCCGGCGCGGCGGGATCGGCCGGGCGCGCGAATTCCACCAGGTCGCCGGAGAAGATGCGCTCGCCGATGCGGCCCAGCGACATGCCGTTCACGCGGCTCATCAGCAGCAGCATGCCGCGGTCGTCGATGTTCAGGCGGTCGTAGTCGTCGATGAAGAACATCGGATCGATCTGCAGGACCACGGCGCCGTCGAATCCCCCTTGGCGGTCGTTGAGGCGGCGCGCGGCCTGGATCATCCACTGGCCGCTGCGCGCGTCCAGCACGGGCGTGGTGATGATGGCAAGGTCCTGGTCGGCCTCGGCCAGCGCCAGGAACCAGCGTTGGTTCGCCGCGCTCAGGTGCGGGAAGCCGTTGGCGCGGTCGGCCATGGCGCCGCCGCGGTCGAAGCGGGCGATGGGCAGGTTCAGGCGCGGCAGCACGCTGTCGAGCAGGCCGCCATGGCGCGCGAAGTCCG
>DASRUW010000669.1:0-9185 GCA_035655255.1 Telluria sp.
CGCGCCGGGCCACGCTACGGCAGACGCCGGAGGAGACACAGAGTGACGCAGCAGCGCGACACAATCGGCCGGGTCCTGCCCGCGCCGGAAAATTTCTTGAGCAGCGAAGAGATCGAGCGCGCCCGCAAGGCGCGCCGCAGCTTCATGGGCAAGGCCCTGGCCATGGGCGCGGGCCTGGCCGCCGGCGCCGCCGCGGCCCAGGGTCCTGAGGGCGAGGACGCGATCCTGGTCCTGCCCGAGCACAGCAAGACGCTCGGCCAGCCGGTGGCCGCCCGCCCCTACGGCCTGCCGTCCAAGTACGAAAGCAACCTGCAGCGGCGCGAGAGCCCCGGCCTGACGCGGGTGCCGCAGGCTTCGGTCAGCTTCACGCCCCTGCAAGGCCTGTTCGGCATCATCACGCCGAGCGGCCTGCACTTCGAGCGCCACCACCAGGGCTGGCACGACATCGACCCGAGCCGCCACCGCCTGATGATCAACGGCCTGGTGAAGGAAGCGCGCGTGTTCACCATGGACGACCTGATGCGCCTGCCCAGCGTGTCGCGCATCCACTTCATCGAATGCGGCGCCAACACCGGCGCGGAATGGGCCAACGTCGCCCTGCCCACGGTGCAGTACACGCACGGCATGCTGGCCTGCTCCGAATACACGGGCGTGCTGCTTTCCACCCTGCTCGACATGTGCGGCATCGACCGCAAGCGCGCCAAATTCGTCCTGGCCGAAGGCGCGGACGGCTCCAGCATGACGCGCACGATCAGCATCGAGCGCGCGCTGGACGACGTGCTGGTGGCCTGGGGCCAGAACGGCGAGATGCTGCGCCCCGAGAACGGCTATCCGCTGCGCCTCGTCGTGCCGGGAGTCCAGGGCGTGAGCTGGGTGAAGTACCTGCGCCGCATCGAGGTCGGCGACCAGCCCTACGACACCAAGGACGAGACCATCCACTACATCGACCTGATGCCGGACGGCCAGCACCGCCAGTACACGTCGATCCAGGAATGCAAGAGCGTGATCACCACGCCCTCGGGCGGCCAGACCCTGCTCGACCGCGGCTACTACAACGTGAGCGGCCTGGCCTGGTCCGGTCGCGGACGCATCAAGCGCGTGGACGTGAGCACCGACGGCGGCCGCAACTGGCGCACCGCGCGCCTGGAGGGACCTGTGCAGAACAAGGCCCTGACCCGCTTCAACATCGACTGGGTGTGGGACGGCGGACCGGCGATCCTGCAAAGCCGCGCGATCGACGAGACGGGCTACGTGCAGCCGAAGATCGCCCAGCTGCGGGCCGTGCGCGGCACGCGCTCGATCTATCACAACAACGCCATCCAGTCCTGGAAGGTCGCGCCGAACGGCGAAGTCTCGAACGTGCAGGTGAGCTGATGAAGATGTGGATTGCATGCGCCCTGATCGGCGCGGCCGGCCTGGCCCAGGCCGGCGAACCGGCCTGGCAGGCGCTCGGCCGCCCGGCCACGCCGGCCGAAGTGAAGGCCTGGGACATCGACGTGCGCGGCGACTTCACCGGCCTGCCCAAGGGAAGCGGCTCCGTGTCCCAGGGCGAGCAGGTGTGGGAGAGCCGCTGCGCCAGCTGCCACGGCACCTTCGGCGAATCGAACGAGGTGTTCACGCCCATCGTGGGCGGCACCACCGAGGAGGACATCAAGACCGGCCACGTCGCCGCGCTGAAGAACGGCTCCGTGCCCCAGCGCACCACGCTCATGAAGGTGGCCCGCGTGTCCACGCTGTGGGACTACATCCACCGCGCCATGCCGTGGAACGCGCCCAAGTCGCTGTCCAACGACGAGGTGTACGCAGTGGTGGCCTACATCCTCAACCTGGGCGGCGTGCTGCCGGCCGACTACGTCCTGAGCGACGCGAACATCGCCGCAGCGCAGCAGCGCCTGCCCAACCGCAATGGCCTCAAGCGCCAGCCCGGCCTGTGGGAAGTGCACGGCAAGCCGGACGTGATCAACACGGCCTGCATGAAGGACTGCCCGACCGATGTGAAGGAGACGTCCAGCCTGCCCGCCGTGGCGCGCAACGCCCACGGCAATTTGGCGGAGCAGAACCGCGGCATCGGCCCGGTGCGCGGCGCGGACACCACCAAGCCGCCGCCGGCCGCGCTGGTCAAGGCCGCCGCGGCGCAGGGCGCGGCCGCGCCGCAGGCCGTCGCCGATGGCCGGAGCCTCATCGCCGGCAACGGCTGCACCGCCTGCCACGGCGTAAGCAACAAGGTGCTCGGCCCCGCCTTCCGCGACGTCGCCGCCCGCTACAAGGACCGCGCCGACCGCGCCGCTTATCTGCTCGGGAAGATCCGCAGCGGCGGCAGCGGCGTGTGGGGTTCGATCCCCATGCCGCCGCAAGCACAACTCAACGACGCCGACGCCAAGGCCATCGCCCAGTGGCTGGCCGCCGGCGCGCCCTGAACCGATTGACAAAGGAGACAGCAACATGAACCCCACCCGACGCACCGTACTCAAGACCACCTCGGCCCTCGGCCTCTTGGTCGCCGCGGGCCTGGTCACCACGCGCCAGGCGCTGGCGGCGGGCGGCCGCGAGGCCTTCGAAGCGAAGACCATGGCCGAGACCCTGGCCGCCCTGGGCGGCCAGCCGGCCGACAGCAAGGACATCGTCATCACCAGCCCCGACATCGCCGAGAACGGCGCCGTGGTGCCGGTCGCCGCCACGTCCAACATCCCGGGCACCACCGAGATCGCATTCCTGGTCGAGAAGAACCCCAACCCTCTGGCCGCCCTGTTCAAGGTCGGCCCGGACACCGTGCCCAGCGTGCAGACCCGCCTGAAGATGGGCCAGAGCACCAACGTCATCGTGGTGGTCAAGGCGGGCGGCAAGCTCTATTCGGCGACCAAGGAAACCAAGGTCACCCTCGGCGGCTGCGGCGGCTGATTCACACAGATACAGGAGACACAACATGGCAGATCCGATGAAAATCCGCGCCAACGCCGCCGGCGGCGTGACGGAGGTGAAAGTCCTCATGGCCCACCCGATGGAAAGCGGCCAGCGCAAGGACGCTTCCGGCGCCCTGGTGCCGGCCCACTACATCACCGACGTCGTCGTCAAGCACGGCGAGCGCACCGTGATGGAGTGCGTGTGGGGCCAGGCGGTATCCCAGAATCCCTTCCTCGCCTTCAAGTTCAAGGGCGGTGCCAAGGGCGACAAAGTGAGCGTGAGCTGGAAGGACAACAAAGGCGACACGCGTACCGACGAAGCGACCATCGCGTGAGGTTCCCCATGCGCCCCCACTCCATCCTGCTGGCCGCCGCCCTGTGCGCGGCCGGCGCCGCCCAGGCCCAAAGCGCCGCCGACGAGATCGCGAAATACCGCGCCATGCTCGCCGACGGCAATCCCGCCGAACTGATCGAAGCCCAGGGCGAAGCGCTCTGGAGCGCCAAGCGCGGGCCCAAACAGGCCAGCCTGGAATCCTGCGACCTGGGCAAGGGCCCGGGCGTGGTGGCGGGCGCCTATGCCGAGCTGCCCCGCTACTTCAAGGACACCGGCAAGGTCATGGACGCCGAGGCGCGCCTGGTCCATTGCATGGTCTCCCTGCAGGGCATCGACCGCGCCGAAGCGGTCAAGAAACCGTTCTCCGAACAGGGCGAGCGGGCGACCGACATCGAGGCCCTGATCGCCTACATCGTCGGCGCCTCGCGCGGGGTGGCGATCAACGTCCCGCAGATCCACGCCGAGGAAAAGGCATCCTACGCGCGCGGCCAGAAAGCCTTCTTCTACCGCGCCGGCCCCTACGACTTCTCGTGCGCCTCCTGCCACAGCAAGAACGGCCAGCGCATCCGACTGCAGGACCTGCCCAACCTCACCGAAGCGTCGGCCGCGCGCAGCGCCTTCGCCACCTGGCCCGCCTACCGCGTCAGCCAGGGCGCCGTGCGCACCATGCAGTGGCGCATGGCCGACTGCGTGCGCCAGCAGCGCTTCCCGCAGCTCGGATTCACTTCGCAGGCCTCCATCGATCTCATCACCTACCTCGGCGTGAACGCCAAGGGCGGCAAGATGGATGCGCCGGGCCTCAAACGTTGAAAGGGCCAGCCATGAAACGACATACCCTGACCGCCCTGCTGCTAGGCCTGGCCTGCGCGGGCTCCGCCAGCGCCGGCCCGCAGGACGACGCCGACCTGGCAGCCTTCAAGGCCTCGTTCCGCGACAAGAACGGCGCCACCGTCGACCGCCTGGAACAGACCGAACACCAGAAGCTGTGCAGCCAGGACGCGCTCGCGCCCCTGTCCGCCGCGCAGCGCAAGAAGATCGAAGCGGAAGCGCTGGCCACGGTGCGCCTGCCCGCGGACGGCAAGTACCTCGGCGACTGGAAGGAAGGCGAGAAGATCGCGCAGAACGGCCGCGGCATGCAGTCCAACGATCCGAAAGGTTCGCCCAACGGCGGCAACTGCTACGCCTGTCACCAGGTGGACAAGAAGGAGATCGCCTTCGGGAACATCGGCCCCAGCCTGTACCAGTACGCCAAGCTGCGTGGCGGCGCCACGCCGGAGATCCTGAAGTACACCTGGTCCAAGATCTACAACTCGCATGCGTTCCAGGCCTGCTCCACCATGCCGCGCTTCGGCGCGGCGGGCATCCTCACCGAAAAGCAGATCCAGGACGTGATGTCGCTGCTGCTCGACCCGGCCTCACCTGTGAACCAGTAACCATGTCCCTGAACCGACGCGAATTCCTTCAGGTGCTGGCGGTGGCCAGCGCGGGCGGCTTTGCCCTCGCCGGCGCGGACGCCCTCGCGGCCACGCCCGGCGCGAACGAAAAGCTGTACGACGTGCCGCGCTTCGGCAACGTCAGCTTCCTGCACATCACCGACTGCCACGCGCAGCTCAGGCCGATCTACTTCCGCGAGCCGAACGTCAACCTCGGCATCGGCGCGGCCAGCGGACGTGCGCCGCACCTGGTGGGCGAAGCGCTGCTCAAGCAGTTCGGCATTCCGGCCCACAGCGCCCAGGCGCATGCCTTCACCTACCTGGACTTCGCGCAAGCCGCGCGTACCTACGGCAAGGTCGGCGGCTTCGCCCACCTGGCCACGCTGGTCAAGCAGCTGCGCGCCAGCCGGCCGCATGCCGTCCTGTGCGACGGCGGCGACACCTGGCAGGGCTCGGCCACCGCGCTCTGGACCAACGGCCAGGACATGGTGGACGCGGCCAAGCTGCTCGGCGTGGAGATCATGGCGCCGCACTGGGAATTCACCCTTGGCGCGCAGCGCGTGAAGGAAATCGTCGAAAAGGACTTCAAGGGCAAGATCGATTTCGTGGCCCAGAACGTGGTCACCGCCGATTTCGGCGACCAGGTGTTCGCGCCCTACAGCTGGCGCGAGATGAACGGGGTGCCGGTCGCCGTGATCGGCCAGGCCTTCCCGTACACGCCGATCGCCAACCCGCGCCACATGGTGGCCGACTGGAGCTTCGGCATCCAGGAGCAGCGCCTGCAGACGCTGGTGGACGAGGTGCGCGCCAAGGGCGCCCAGGCCGTCCTCCTGCTGTCGCACAACGGCATGGACGTGGACCTGAAACTCGCCAGCCGCGTGACCGGCATCGACGCCATCCTGGGCGGCCACACGCACGACGGCGTCCCGGCTCCGGTCGTGGTCAAGAACCCGAAGGGCCAGACCCTCGTGACCAACGCCGGCTCCAATGGCAAGTTCCTCGGCGTGCTCGATCTGGACGTACGCGGCGGCCGCGTGCAAGGCTTCCAGTACCGCCTGCTGCCGGTGTTCGCCAACCTGCTGCCGGCCGACCGCGCCATGCAGGCCCACATCGATGCGGTGCGCGCGCCGTTCGCCGCCAGGCTGGATCAGAAGCTGGCCGTGTCCGAAGGCCTGCTGTACCGGCGCGGGAACTTCAACGGCAGCTGGGACCAGCTGATCGTCGACGCGCTGATGGAAGTGAAAGGGGCGCAGATCGCGTTCTCGCCGGGCTTCCGCTGGGGTACTTCGCTGCTGCCCGGCCAGGCCATCACGCGCGAAGACCTGATGGACCAGGTGGCCATCACCTACCCCGCCACGACGCTCACCGAGATGACGGGCGCCACCATCAAGACCGTGCTGGAAGACGTGTGCGACAACCTGTTCAACCCGGACCCGTACTACCAGCAAGGCGGCGACATGGTGCGCGTGGGCGGCATGACCTACAGCTGCACGCCCGGCGCGCCGAACGGCCAGCGCATCAGCGACATGCGCCTGGACGGCAAGCCGTTGAAGGCCGATGCCACCTACAAGGTCGCGGGCTGGGCCTCGGTGGCGGAGAAGGTATCCGGCACGCCGATCTGGGATGTGATGGAGACCTACTTCCGCGCGCACCCCGTCATCCAGCCCCGCCAGCCGAACCGCCCTTCCCTCATCGGCGTCACCAGCAATTCCGGCCTGGCCGAAGCGTAAGGACGCCATGAGCGCGCGGCAGGCAGCACGCAATCAGGACGCCGTATCGGCCGCGGGCGTGCCGCCGCTCGGCGCCCTCGATGCCGAACTGGCGGCCCTGGCCGGCCGCCACGGGGTGCTGGTGCTGCTCGCCTCGCGCAGCGACTGTCCATACTGTCGCGAAGTCCGGCGCAATTACCTGGCTCCGCTGGCGCGCGAGGGCCAGCCTCGCTTCGCCGTGCGCGAGCTGGAGTCCGACACCGCGGCCGATACGTCCGCCCTGGCACGCCTGGGCATCCGCTTCTTCCCCACCGTCGTCTTCCTCGGCGCCGGCGGGCGCGTGCTGGCCGAGCCGCTGGTCGGCCTGGACCGCGCCGGCTTCTATGCGGCCTATCTTGATCAACGCCTCACCACGGCGCTCGCCGCCGCCTGACCAACATGAAGCGCCTCTTGTTCCTCCTGCTGCTGACGCTCTCCGCCGTCCGCGCCGAAACCATCACGCTCACGCCGCAGCGCGTCAGCGAGCATGTCTACTACTTCCAGGGCGAAGCGGGCATGGCCAGCGCCGCCAACCGCGGCTTCATGTCCAACGCGGGTTTCGTCGTCACGCCTGAGGGCGTCGTGGTCTACGACGCGCTGGCCACCCCCGCGCTGGGCGAAGCGATGCTGGCCGCGATCCGCCGCATCACGCCCGCCCCCATCAGACTCATCGTCGTTGGCCACTATCACGCGGACCACTTCTACGGCCTGCAGGCGCTGCGCAAGACGGGCGCGCGCATCGTGGCTCACGCAGCGGGGCAAGCCTATCTCCGCTCGGACGAGGCGCGCGAACGCCTGGCGCAGCGCCGCCGCGACCTGTCGCCCTGGGTGGACGAGCACACCGAACTCGTGGCGGCCGACGACTGGCTCACTTTCAAGGACAGCGCGCCATGGCGCCATGCGCTCGGCGGACTGCACCTGCGCGTGATCGACAGCAGCGGCGCCCATTCGCCCGGCGACGTGATGCTGTACGTGGAAGAAGACCGCGTGCTGTTCGCAGGCGACCTGTTCTTCACCGGTCGCCTGCCCTTTGTCGGCAACGCCGACTGCAAGCGCTGGCTGTCCGCCCTGGACCGGATGCTCGACGCGCAGCCGCAGGTCGTCATCCCCGGCCACGGCCCCGCTTCGCGCCAGCCACGCGATGACATGCTGCTCACGCAGCGCTACCTGCGCTACCTGCGCGAGAAGATGGGCGCCGCCGTGCAGGACCTGGTACCGTTCGACGAGGCATACGCCCACACCGACTGGTCCGCGTTCGCCGCCTACCCCGCCTTCGCGCAGGCGAACCGGCCCAACGCCTACGGCACCTACCTGCTGATGGAACAAGAGAGCCTGCAACCCACCAAGGAGACACCATGAAACGCATCCTGACCGCCATTCTGCTGCCGCTGCTGATGATCCTCGGCGTCGCGCAGGCCCAGACGCAGCCCGCGCGCGAAGAGCGCGTGGTCTACCACTTCAACGACAGCACCAATGCCATGGCCGGGCTGCGCAACATCCGCAACCACCTGGAAGCGAGCCCGAAGGCGAAGATCGTCGTGGTGGCACACGGCCCCGGCATCGACTTCCTGCTCGATGGCGCCAAGGACAAGAACGGCAACCCCTACGAACTGATCGTGCAGGAGCTGGCCGCGAAAAAGGTACAGTTCCGGGTCTGTAACAACACCCTCATGAGCCGCAACATCCCGCGCGAGAAGGTGATGGCGGAGGCGAGCATCGTCCCCTCCGGCGTGGCCGAGATCGCCCGCCTGCAGGCGCAGGAAGGCTTCGTCTACATCAAGCCCTGAACACCGCGGCCGCCATGCGCAGGACCTCGGCCTGCAGTTCGTGGCGGCGGCGGTATTCGGCGCGGCGCTTGGACGGAATCTCCACTAGGTCCGGCGCCGCCGGCGGTATGCAGGAAAGGCGGTAGTCGCCGTCCAGCGCGCGCCGCGCGCCGTTCTCGATCCAGAACTGGTCGTAGTCCGCATGCACCTTCGCGCGCCGCATCGAGCAGCGCACCACGCGGTTCGCGTTGCCGACCAGGCGCATTTGGCGCGCGCCGAGCGCATGCCCCAGCCCGCGCAGGACGGTGAACAGGAAGTTTTTCGGGCGCACCCCATGCAGCTCGCGCGTGACCTCGCGCACCTGACCAAGGGCGTCCTCGCCGGCCGGACCTTGCAGACAGCCGACGTGCAGCACTGGCAGGTGCCCGTCGCGGCCGATCGTGAAGGCGGCGGAATACAGCGCGCCGTCCGCGCCGCCCAGTTGCAGCACCAGTTCTCCTTCCCGCTCCATGGTGCCCAGGATGCGCAGGCGCAGCCACAGCCCGCGCCCGCTCTTGCCGGGAAAGCGCGCCAGCTCCACACCTTCCTCCCTCGAAGCCTGCGCCGCCAGCCCGTCCAGCCCGCGCGCCGATATGAAGCGGTAATGCGCCGCCAGCAGTTCGATGCGTTCGCGTGTCCCCAGCGCCATGCTGTGGTATGGGCGATAGATCTTGAGCACCGTGCGTGGCTGGCGTGCCACATGCGCGCGGACGGCGGGTTCGGAATTGAGCAGATGAAACCAGGAACGGCTATGCAGAGGCCGCGCCGCGGCGCGCATCGCATACTTCATTCGCTCGGGCCACGATGAAGGCGCGGCGGTGGACCCCAGACCGGTCCACAGGGTGATGGTGGCGAACGGAGGGTGCCCGTTCACGCGGAAAGCCATGATGTGTCTCCGAGAGATTTTTCGAGGAGGCAGTTCGCGCGGCCTTCCGATGAAGCGAGCGCTGCGGGGATCGGGCGGC
>DASRUW010000670.1:0-17042 GCA_035655255.1 Telluria sp.
AGCAGCGTGCAAAGCTGGCCGGCGCGCGCGTCGAGGGCGGCCGGGTCGAGTCGAATAATGTCCATACAAAGTTCAAGGTTGACGATGACGCCCAATCAAAGTGCATAAGCTGTGCCATGCTTGCGCGGCTGCGGCTGCGCCAGAACGGTGCGCGCCGCACCGCTTCGGCGCACGGACGCACCTCAGGCGGGCGCGAGATCGTCGGCGGCCATCGCGGTGCTCAAGTAGATTTTGCCGCTCAGTGTAGCGGGCAATGAAGAAGCGCGCAGGCGGTCCAGCACCGGGCCCTTCACCTCGGCCAGGTGCAGGCGGATGCCGCGCTGGGACAGCAGCGTGTTCCACTCGCCCAGCGCGAACAGCGCGGTGGTGTCGATGGTATTGACGCCGGAGAGCACCAGCACCAGGTCGCGCAGCTCCGGGCGGGCCGCCAGTTCATCTTCGATGCGCTCGTTGACCGCTTCCACGTTCCCGAAAAAGAGGTTGGCGTCCACCCGCAGGATCAGCAGGCCGGGCTGGGTCGTGCCGGGGTAGCGCTCGATGTTGCGGAAGTGTTCCGTGCCGGCCAGGCGCCCGAGCACCGCGATGTGCGGCCGGCTGGCGCGCCAGACGATGGTCGCGAGCGACATCACCACGCCCAGCACCACCCCGCCCTGCACGCCGAGCACGAGCACCCCGGCGGCGGTGGCCAGCAGCGCCGCCGCGTCGCCGCGGTCGTAGCGCCACGCGGTGACGAGGGTATTCCATTCGATCAGCCCCGACACCGCGACGATGATGGTCGCGGCCAGCACCGGCAGCGGCAGCAGGGCAAGCCAGCCGGTGGGTGCGACCAGGGCCACCGCGAGCAGGAGCGCCGTCACCACGCTCGCCAGCGGCGTCTGCGCCCCGGCTGCAAAGTTGACGGCGGAGCGCGACAGGCTGCCGGTGACGGGAAAGCCGCCCGACAGCGCGCTGCCCACGTTGGCCGCGCCCAGGGCCAGCAGCTCCCAGTTGCTGTGAACCTTTTCCTGACGCCGCAGGGCCAGGGCCTGGGCGCCCGACATACTGACGAGGAAGATCACGAAGCCGATCAGCAGCGCCGGCTGCAGCAACAGGCCCCAGTGCGCGCGCGAGGTGGCCAGGTTCAGTGCCGGCAGGCCCGACGGCACCTCGCCGGTGGTGCGCACGCCGAGACTGGGCAGGTCGAGCAGCGCGACCAGGACCAGCGACGCGAGCACGACCGCCATCGGCACCAGCCGCACCGCCACGTCCGCGCCCCGCCGCGGCACCCCGAAACGCACCAGCAGCGGCCCCAGCCAGCGCCGCAGCGCCACCAGGACCAGGACGGCGCCGCCGCCCAGCAGCAGCGACGGCCGGTGCGGGTGTTCGAGCCCGCCTCCCGTGAGCGGGCCGAGCTGGTCCCACACGATGACGATGGTCGCTCCGAGGGTGAAGCCGCTCATCACGGGGCGCGAGAAGAAATTGGCGAGGAAGCCCGCGCGCAGCAGCCAGCTGGCCAGCAGGACCGCCCCGGCCATGAGCGCCAGCTGGGCGGCCAGCACGTGATACAGGCCGGAGCCGGCCGGCGCCAGCGGCGCCAGCGCCGCCGCCGTCATCAGCGACACGATCGCCATCGGACCGACCGACTGCGTCATGCTGGTGCCGAACAAGGCATAGCACAGGGAGGGTACGATGCTGGCGTAGATGCCGGCCACCGGCGGCAGTCCCGCCACCAGGGCGTAGGCCATGCCCTGCGGGATCATCATCATGGCCACCACGACGCCCGCGACCAGATCCCCCGCCAGGAGATCCCGGCGGTAGGAGCGCAACCAATGCAGCATGCTTCAACTTTCGAACGGAAAGTTGCAAGGGTAACACGCGGAAACCGGGGACAGACCCGGTGTGCTACAGCGCGATGGACTCGTGCACGGCGCTGAGAAACTCCTCGGACAGGTCCTCGTCCTCCACCGCGCGCGCCAGCACCAGGGCGCCGACCATGCTGGCGAACACCACCAGCGCCGCCTGGCGCCGCTCGGCCGGGTCGACCGGTTCCATCAGCGTTTCCAGCCGCGCGATCTGCTTGCGCAGGCCCTCCGTCATCGCCTGCTTGACCTCGGGCGACAAGCGCGCCGCATCCGGTCCCAGGGCCGCGAACACGCAGCCGTAGCCGGGGTTGTCGCGGTGCTCCAGCGACAGGTAAGCGCGCGAGACGGCTTCCAGCGGATGCTCGGGCGCGGCGGCGGCGATCTTGTCCCAGCGCCGGCCGCCCGAGTCGACGGCGTAGTTGCAGGCCTCGGCCAGCAGCTGTTCCTTGGAATCGAACTGATTGTAGAACCCGCCATGGGTGAGCCCCGCATCCTTCATCAGGTTGGCCACGCCCACGCCGTTATAGCCGCGCTCGCGGAACAGCTTGGCGGCGGCCTTGATCACCCGCTCGCGGTTCGCTTCCGCTTCTTCCCTCGTCACTTTCATGTCGGCCTCCCCTGGCTTGGCGATATCGGACAGTATAAATTACGATCATAATATATCAAGTCAAAGTTTCCTGTGTGTGTGCGAGCGCACCGTCTTGCACCAGCCCGAGGCGAATACTCGGACGACGCATCACAGGAGGACAGCAATGGCACAGAACGAACAGCGCGGCGGCAGCGGCTCGGGCACGATCGAGGGCGCGGTCAGCCAGCAGAAACAGATCCAGAGCCGGCAGGACGACAAGGACGCCCATCAGGCCAAGAGCAAGCCGTCCGGTCCGGTCCAGACCAGCGAAGTCCGGCAGCCCGTGCCGCCCATCGAGCAGCCGCACCT
Source organism: Telluria sp. (assembly GCA_035655255.1). GTDB lineage: Bacteria > Pseudomonadota > Gammaproteobacteria > Burkholderiales > Burkholderiaceae_D > Telluria. Next base: position 2,779 of record DASRUW010000670.1, read on the forward strand.
GGTCAAGCCCGGCATCGAGGCGGACATGCAGAGCAAACCCCGCTTCATGGCCGAGCACTACAAGGGCAGCGGCAAGCTGCAGGGGATGGCCGCCATCGTCACCGGCGGCGACTCCGGCATCGGCCGCGCGGTGGCCGTGTTGTTCGCGCGCGAAGGCGCGGACGTGGCCATCGTCTACCTCAACGAGCACGCGGACGCGCAGGAAACCCAGCGCTGCGTCGAGGCCGAGGGCCAGCGCTGCATCGCCCTGGCCGGGGACGTGAAGGACATGGCCTTCTGCCAGGACGCGGTGGAGAAGACGGTGCAGGCTTTCGGCCGGCTGGACATACTGGTCAACAACGCCGCCTTCCAGGAACACGCGAGCGACCTGCTGGACCTGACCGAAGACCGGCTCGAAGAAACCTTCCGCACCAATATCTTCGGCTACTTCCACATGGCCAAGGCCGCCCTGCCCCACCTGCGGCGCGGCGCGTCCATCATCAACACCGGCTCGGTCACGGGCCTCAAGGGCAGCAAGCACCTGCTCGACTACTCGTCCACCAAGGGCGCGATCCACGCTTTCACCATGTCGCTCGCGGCCAACCTGCTGGAACAGGGCATCCGTGTGAACGCGGTGGCGCCCGGCCCCGTATGGACGCCGCTCAATCCGGCCGACAAGGGACCGGACCAGATCGCGCAGTTCGGCGCGGACACGAGTTACCACCGCCCGGCCCAGCCGGAGGAGCTGTCGCCGGCCTACGTGTTCCTGGCCGCGCCGGTCTGCTCCAGCTACATCACGGGCATCGTCCTGCCCGTCACCGGCAGCGTCGGGGAATAAGCAAGGAGAACCGCCATGGCACGCAGCATGTGGAAAGGCGCGATCAGTTTCGGGCTGGTGCACATCCCGGTCGAGATGTACCCGGCCACGCGCGAAAGCTCCCTCGACCTGACCATGCTGGACAAGCGCGACTTTTCGCCGATCGGCTTCCGGCGCTACAACAAGGCCACCGGCGACGAGGTCACCTGGGACAACATCGTCAAGGGCTACGAATATACTCCCGGGGAGTATGTGGTCCTGTCCGACGAAGACCTGCGCCGCGCCAATGTGGAGGCGACCCAGACCATCGACATCCTGGCCTTCGTCGACGGCAGCCAGGTGCCGCTGATCTACTACGACCAGCCCTACTACCTCGCTCCCGGCAAGGGCGGCGACAAGGTCTACGCCCTGCTGCGCGAGACGCTGTGCCAGGCCGGCAAGGTCGGCATCGCGACGGTGGTCATCCGCGTCAAGCAGCACCTGTGCGCGCTGGTGTGCATGGGCGACGTGATCGTGATGAACACCCTGCGCTACGCCGACGAGATCCGCGCCGAGGACGAACTGAAAATCCCCGCGCGCGGCGACAAGAAGGCCGCCATCACCGACAAGGAATTGAAGATGGCGCTGGCCCTGGTCGAAGGCATGAGCGAGGGCTGGAAGCCGGAGCAGTACCACGACACCTACCGCGAGGACGTGCTCAAGCTGATCGAGGAAAAGGTCGCATCGGGCGAGACCAAGACCATCACGCCGGCCGGCAAGGAAACGCCGCCGCCCAGCAGCGCCAACGTCATCGACCTCGTGGCCCTGCTGCAGAAGTCGATCGGCAAGAAGCCGGGCAAGGCCGAAGCGGCCAACGACGAAGAGGAAGCCGGGGAAGCCCCCGCTCCGCGCCGCCGCGCAGCGGCCGCTGCCAAGCACCCTGCCGCCAAAGCCACCGCCCGCGCCAAGCCGGCCGCCAAGCCCGCCGCGAAGAAGACGACCACGCGCACCCGAAAGTCGGCCTGATGCCGGACTGGGTCGACCTGCTGCAATGGCCGGCGATGCTGGTGACGGTAGGCGGCGCCTGGCTGATGGCGTCGCGGCACGCGGGCAAGCGCATGGCCGGATTCTGGCTGGCCGTGGTGTCGAATCTGTTGTGGATCGTGTGGGGCTGGAGCGACGCCGCCTACGCCCTCATCGTGCTGCAATTGAGCCTGCTGGCCCTGAACATCCGCGGCGTGGTCAAGAACCACGAGGGAACGCAGCATTCACCGTAGACGCCAGCACGTCATCCCCGCGCAAGCGGGGACCTCTGGTAGAACTCACTTCAACCCAAGTTGCTTCATGGCCGCCGTGATGGTCTTGGCGCTCTTCGCGTACTCCGCCCACGGTTCGTTGCCCTGGTCCAGCCGCGTGTGGGCGTTCTTCACGTTCCACTGGTCGCCCGCTTTCAGGCCGCCCAGCTCGTCCCACGCCACCGGCACCGAAATGCCCAGTCCCGGCCGCACCCGCGCCGACCACGCGCAGGCCGTGGTCGCGCCACGACCGTTGCGCAGGTAGTCGATGAAGATGCGCCCCACTCGGTTGCCGGCCCCGCTCTTGAAGGCGAAGCGCTGCGGCAGCGTGCGCGCCATGTGCTCCACGACCGCCTTCGAAAAATCCTTCACCGTGTCCCAGCCGTGCATCGGACGCAGCGGCACCACCACGTGCAGGCCCTTGCCGCCGCTGGTCTTCAAAAAACACGGCAGTCCCAGCTCGGACAGGAAGGCATGCATCAGCTCCGCCGCCTCCTGCATGGTCTTCCACGACACGCCCTCGCCGGGGTCGAGGTCGAAGATGATGCGGTTCGGCTTTTCGTAGGTACGGCAGGTCGCGTTCTGCGTATGGAATTCGACCACGTTCCACTGCGCCGCGGACAGCAGGCCCTCCACGCTGTGAATCTCCAGCATCGCAGGATGGCCCGGATCGAGCGATACCGGCAGCTGGCGCACGCCCGGCAGGCGGCGCACGTCCGAATGCTTCTGGAAGAACAGCTCCCCGCCCACGCCCGCGGGCGCACGCACGAGGGCCAGCGGCCGCCCTTCCAGATGCGGCACGATCAAGGGGCCGACCAGGGCGTAATAACGAACCAGATCGAGCTTGGTCAAGCCGGTCGACGTATCGATCACCCGCTCGCCATGCGTCACCTTGAAATCGGGCGGGATGGTGTCCGCCACGGCTGCCTGTTCGTCCACGTGCTTCGCCTCTTCACGCTTGATGCCCTTGGCCGGCTTGTCCTCCCGCAGCCCCTGGAACACCGAGTGACGCACCGACCCGCCGCGCGTCCATTCGCCGAAGCTCACTTCGGCGACGAGCTTCGGCTTGACCCAATGCGGCTTGCGGCCGGTGACCGACTTGGGCGGCAGCGGACTGTCGTCGGTGCGCAGCGCCGTCAGCTTCCGGTGCAGGTCGCGTAGCGTCGCCTCGTCGAAGCCCGTACCCACGTTGCCCGCGTACTGCAGCTGGCCGCCCTCATCGTACACGCCCAGCACCAGCGAGCCAATCCCCGTGCGCGCGCCCTGCGGGTCCGTGTAGCCGGCGATGACGAACTCCTGCCGCTGCTGGCATTTGAGCTTGATCCACTGCGGCGAGCGGCGCGAGACATAGGGCGCGTCGCGCTTCTTGCCGATCACGCCTTCCAGGCCGATGCGGCAGGCCGCGTCCAGCACTTCCTTGGGCTGGCCCGCGAATTCGTCGGAAAAGCGGATCAGGTCCGAGCCATGCTTGTCCAGCACCAGCTCGAGGAGCGCACGGCGCTCCTCGCACCCGACCGCGCGCAGGTCGTACCCCTTGAGGAAAGGAGCGTCGAACACGAAATACACGATCTCCACCGGGCGGCGCGCATCGAACGCCTGCTGCAACAGGCCGAAATTCGGCTTGCCCTGGTCGTCGTGGACGACGATCTCGCCGTCGTACCAGCCGTCCGGCAGTTTCTGCTTGACGAAGGCCGCGTGCAGCGACGGCATGCGCTCGGTCCAATCGTGCCCATTGCGCGTGAACAGGCGGACCTGTTTGCCCTCCACCCGGGCCAGGACACGGTAGCCGTCGAATTTCACTTCGAAGATCCATTCCGCCGGATTGGCGGGAGCCGCGTCCACCAAGGTGGCCAGCTGCGGCTCGAGGCGTGCCGGCAGGTCCGCCTTGACGGCGCCCTCGGGCATACCGCCGCGTGTCGGGCGGGCCGCTGGCTTCTTCGCCTGCGCCGGCACGGGCAGGTCGGCCACGCTATCGGGCATCTGGTCCACCACCGAGAACTCCTCGGCGGAGCGGGCGTAGTCGTCGCGCTCCTTGATCAGCAGCCAGGGTTCCTGCTTTTCGCCCTTGCCCTTCATGCGCACCAGCGCCCAGCGCCCATGCATCTTGTGCCCGCGCAGTTCGAACTTGAGGTTGCCCTTGCGGTAGCCCTCGTGCGGATCGTCCAGCGGATGCCAGGTGCCCTTGTCCCAGATGATGACCTTGCCGCCGCCGTATTCGTGCTCCGGAATCGTGCCTTCGAAGCGGTTGTAGGCGATCGGATGGTCCTCCACGTGCACGGCCATGCGCTTGTCGCGCGTGTCGTAGCTGGGACCTTTCGGCACGGCCCAGCTCTTCATGGTGCCGTCCAGTTCCAAACGGAAATCGTAATGCAGGCGCGTCGCCCAGTGCTTCTGGATGACGAAGCTGAGCTCGTCGGCGGCGACCTCGCCCCCCTCTTCCGGCTCGGAAGTGACGGCGAAGTTACGCTTGGCTTTGTATTGCTTGAGAGCGTCGCGGGCGGTAGGCATGGCATCAGCCTAGGCCGGCCGGGCAAGGCGGACTGTACGCAGCCTAACGTAAGCTAGCGTGAGCTTTGTAAGCGGATGTAATAGGCGTCAACTGTGCTGTCCGGCCACCCGTTTCTGGCTCAGTAGTACCGGGCAGCAGCCCACAAACATCAGCCCACTTTGAAGGAAGACCGACCATGAACAAGATTATCGCTACCCTGATCGCCGGCGCATTCGCAGCAACCGCTTACGCCCAGACCCCGGCCACCCCCGCCACCAAGGCAACGCCGGCCGCTCCGGCTTCCAAGGCAGCTTCGGCCACCCCGGCTACGCCCGCCACCCCGGCCGCGTCGGCCGCATCGGCCACCTCGGCCAAGGCCGAGATGAAGGAAGAAAAGAAAGAAGTGAAGAAGGCCACGAAGCACGCCAAGAAGTCGCACAAGAAGGCCGCTTCGACCAGCGCTTCCACCTCGGCCTCGGCTGAAGCCCAGAAGTAACTCCGTCGTCCCCGCGGAGGCGGGGACCCATGGTAGGACGCGGGCCACAATAGCGTCGTCGGCACCGGGCCCGCCATGGGTTCCCGCCTGCGCGGGAACGACCTTGCTTACTGAACGTCCCAACCGCCGCCCAGCGAGCGGATCAAAGCGACCGTCGTGACGGCGCGGTTGCCGCGCAGCTGGACGGCGCTGCGTTCCACCGCCGCCAGGTTGCGCTGGGCGTCGAGCAGTTCGAGGTAACTCGAACGGCCCGCCGCGTACAGCTTCTGCGCCAGATCGGCCGAGCGGCGCGCGTCGACCACCGCCGCATCCACCTGTTCCGCCTGGCCGCGCAGCACGCGCAGTCCCGCCAGGTTGTCCTCCACTTCCGCAAAGGCCGTCAATACCTGCTGGCGGTATCCGGCCACCGCTTCGTCCAGCGCGGCTTCGCTGCGCGTGACGTTGGCGCGGTTGCGGCCACCGTCGATCAGCGGCATGGCCAGCAAGGCGCTGGCGGCCCAGGTCCGGGCGCTCCACTTGAACAGGTCGGCCGAGCTGCCGGTCTGGGTGCCGCCCACGGCGTCGATCGTCAGGGCCGGGAACATCGCGGCACGGGCCACGCCGATGCGGGCATTGGCCGCCATCATCGCGCGCTGCGCGGCGCTGATGTCCGGACGGCGCTCCAGCAGCGCGGACGGCAAGCCCGCCGGCACGTTCGGCAGCGCCAGGTCGGTGGCGAGCGGATTGTCCTGCGCCGCGTAGGCTGCCGGCGGCTTGCCGAGCAGGACGGCCAGCGCGTGTTCGAGCTGGGCGCGCTGCCGCTGCAGGCCGATGGCCTCGGCGCGCGCGGTCGCCAGTTCGGTGCGCGCCCGGGTCAGGTCGAATTCGCCGATGTCGCCCGCCTCGAAGCGGCGCTGGTTGACCTTCACCGTTTCCGCGCGCAGGTGCACCGTCTCGTTCAGGGTTGCCAGTTCGGCGTCGGTGGCGCGCAGGCGGAAGTAGGTCTGCGCCACGTCCGCCTGCAATGCCAGCAGCACGGAGCGGAAGGTCGCTTCGGCGGCCTGGGCATCATTGCGGGCCGCGGCCACGCCGGCGCTCACGCGGCCGAACAGGTCCAGCTCGTAGCTGGCCGTCAGGTTCGCCGAGTAGGCCGTGGCCGGGGCCAGGTTGGCGCCCGGGGCGCGGGCGCGCTGGGCGCCCAAGCCGATGCCGACCTGCGGAATGCGGTCCGCCTCCGCGATCCCGGCCAGCGCGCGCGCCTGCTTGACGCGGGCGGCGGCCATGGCCAGGTTCTGGTTGGCGGCCGTCGCCTCGCCGATCAGGGCATCGAGCGCCGGATCGCGGAACGCGCGCCACCAGGCGCCGCGCTCCTGCGCTTCGGCCGGCTGGGCCACTTTCCAGGTGCTGTTTTCAGGCCCGCTCACTTCCTTGAAGGCCGTGGGCACGGCCAGCTCCGGGGCTTTCAGCTCGGGCACCGTGGAGCAGCCGGCCAGCGCCAGCGCGAACACGAGCGGCAACAGCTTCGGTACGATTCGGGTCATTTCGACACTCCTTCCAGCGCGGCCGCATGGGTCGCGCGCTTGCTTTCCAGCGCACGGGCGAAGGTGCGCAGCAGGACATAGAACACCGGCGTCAGGAACAGACCGAAGAAGGTCACGCCCAGCATGCCGGCAAACACGGCGACACCCATCGCATGGCGCATCTCGGCACCGGCGCCGGTGGAGAACACCAGCGGCACCACACCCATGATGAAGGCGATCGACGTCATCAGGATCGGACGCAGACGCAGGCGGCAGGCTTCCAGCGCGGCCTGCACCACGCTGCGGCCATGCTCTTCCAGCTCGCGGGCGAATTCCACGATCAGGATCGCGTTCTTCGAGGCCAGGCCGACCAGCACGAACAGGGCGATCTGGGTGAAGATGTTGTTGTCGCCGTGGGTGAGCTTGACGCCCAGGAGCGCGCACAGGATCGACATCGGCACGATGAGGATCACGGCCAGCGGCAGGGTCCAGCTTTCGTACTGCGCGGCCAGCACCAGGAACACCAGCAGCACGCACAGCGGGAACACGAAGACCATGGTGTTACCGGCCAGGATCTCCTGGTAGGTCAGCTCGGTCCACTCGAAGGTCACGCCTTTCGGCAGCGTTTCGCGGGCAATCTCCTCCAGCGCGGCGCGGGCCTGGCCCGACGACACGCCGGGTGCGGGGCCGCCGTTGATGTCGGCCGCCACGTAGGCGTTGTAGCGCTGCACGCGGTCCGGGCCATAGCTGTCCTTCACCCGCATCAGCGACGACAGCGGGATCATCTCGCCGCGGTCGTTGCGGACCTTGAGCTGGGAAATGTCGTCGGCGTGCGAACGGTACGGCGCGTCCGCCTGCACGCGCACCTGGTAGGTGCGGCCGAACTGGTTGAAGTCGTTCACGTACAGCGAGCCGAGATTCACCTGCAAGGTCTGGTAGATGGTCGCCAGCGGCACGCCGAGCTGCTTGGCCTTGGCGCGGTCCACGTCCGCGTACAGCTGCGGCACGTTGATCTGGAAGCTGGAGAACACGCCGGCCAGGCGCGGATCCTTCCATGCCTTCATCTGCAAGGCCTGCACCGACTCGTACAGCTTGTCGAAGCCGACGTTGCCGCGGTCTTCCACCATCATCTTGAAGCCGCCGATGGTGCCCAGGCCGTTCACGGGCGGCGGCGGGAACACCATGATGAAGGCGTCCTGGATGGCGCCCAGGCGCTTGTTGATCTCCATCGCGATGGCTTCGCCCGACATGGCCTTGCCGTGGCGCTCGTCGAAGGGCTTGAGCGTGAAGAACACGATGCCCGCGTTCGGCGCGTTGGTGAAGCCGTTGATCGACAGGCCCGGGAAGGCCACCGAGGACTGCACGCCCGGCACGTCGCGCGCGATGTCCGACATGCGGCGGATCACGGAATCGGTGCGGTCGAGCGAGGCGGCGTCGGGCAGCTGGGCAAAGCCGACCAGGTACTGCTTGTCCTGGGCCGGCACGAAGCCGCTCGGCACCAGCTTGAACATCGCGGCGGCGGCCACGGCCAGCACGGCGTACACGATCAGGGCCCCGGCCTTGCGGGTCAGGACCGATTGCACGCCCACTTCATAGCGCTGCGAGGCGCGGCCGAAGAAGCGGTTGAACCAGCCGAAGAACGGACCGAACACCTTGTCCATGGCCACGGTCAGCTTGTCCTTGGGCGCGTCGTGCGGACGCAGCAGGGTCGCGGCCAGGGCCGGCGACAGGGTCAGCGAGCTGAATGCCGAGATCACGGTCGAAATGGCGATGGTCAGCGCGAACTGGCGGTAGAACTGGCCGGACAGGCCGGACACGAAGGCGATCGGCACGAACACGGCGCACAGCACCAGGGCGATGGCGATGATCGGGCCGGACACTTCCTTCATCGCCTGCACCGTCGCCGCGCGCGGCGTCAGGCCGCTGGCGATGTTGCGCTCCACGTTCTCCACCACGACGATGGCGTCGTCCACCACGATACCGATGGCCAGCACGAGGCCGAACAGCGACAGCGTGTTGATCGAGAAGCCGAAGGCGAGCAGCACCGCGAAGGTACCGATGATCGACACCGGCACCGCCAGCAGCGGGATGATGGAAGCACGCCAGGTCTGCAGGAACACGATCACCACGATGACCACCAGCGCCACCGCTTCGAGCAGGGTGTGGATCACGGCCTTGATCGATTCGCGCACGAACTGGGTCGGGTCGTAGACCACGTTGTAGTCCACGCCTTCCGGGAAGTCCTTCTTCAGTTCCGCCATCTTGGCGCGCACGTCGGCCGACAGCTGCAGCGCGTTCGAACCGGGCGCCTCGAAGATCGCGATGGCCGCCGCCGACTTGTTGTTCAGCAGCGAACGCAGCGCGTACGAGTTGGAACCGAGTTCGATGCGCGCCACGTCCTTCAGGTGCGTGAGCGCGCCGTCGCCGTTGGTGCGTACGATGATGTCGCCGAATTCCTCGACGGTGGACAGGCGGCCCTGGGTGTTCACGGTCAGCTGGAACTCCGCGCCCTTGGACGGAGCCTGTCCGATCACGCCGGCCGCGACCTGCACGTTCTGCTCACGGATGGCCGCGACCACGTCGCCCGCGGTCAGGCCGCGCGCGGCGACCTTCTGCGGATCGAGCCAGACGCGCATGGCGTAGTCGCCCGCGCCGAACAGCTGCACGTCGCCCATGCCGCGGATGCGCGCGAGCTGGTCCTTGATGTTCATGACCGCGTAGTTGCGCAGGTAGACGTCGTCATAGCGGCCGTTCGGGGATTGCAGGTGCACCACCATGGTCAGGTTGGGCGAGCTTTTCACGGCCGTCACCCCGATCTGGCGCACCTCCTCCGGCAGGCGCGGCAGCGCGCGCTGGATGCGGTTCTGGACCTGGGACTCGGCCTGCTCGATGTCGGTGCCGACCTTGAACGTGATGGTCAGGGCCAGCGCGCCGTCCGAGGTGTTCTGAGAGGTCATGTACAGCATGTTCTCGATGCCGTTGATCTGCTCCTCGAGCGGGGCGGCCACGGTCTCGGCGATCACCTTCGGGTTCGCGCCCGGATACTGCGCGCGCACCACCACCGACGGCGGCACCACTTCGGGATATTCCGAAACCGGCAGGTTGAAGATCGCCAGCAGGCCGGCGACGAACACCATGATCGACAGCACGGCCGCGAAGATCGGCCGGTCGATGAAGAATCTCGAGAAGTTCATATCAGTGTTCCTTCGCTTTGCTGTCCGCGGCGGCCATGGCGGCTGGCTTGGCTTCGCCTTCCATCGGCACGATCTGCGGCGTCACCGGCGCGCCCGGGCGCACCCGCTGCAGGCCGTTGACGACGATGTTTTCGCCCGCCTTGAGGCCGGCACGCACCACGCGCAGGCCGCCCACGTTCGGGCCCAGGACCACCGGACGGTATTCGGCCTTGCCGTCCTTGCCGACCACGAAGACGAACTTGCGGTCCTGGTCGGTGCCGACGGCGCGGTCGCTGATCAGGGTGGCCTTGGTCGCCGTGCCGTTGTTACCGGCCAGCTGCACGCGGGCGAACAGGCCGGGCGCCAGCGCGTTGTCCTTGTTGTCGAAGGTGGCGCGCATGCGCACGCTGCCGGTGGACGCGTCCAGGCGGTTGTCGACGAATTCCAGCTTGCCCTCGTGCGGGTAGCCGGTCTCGTTGGCCAGGCCGATGCGCACCACCACCGGCTCGCCCTTGCGGGCCGCGGCGCCCACGCGCAGGTAGGTTTCCTCGTCGCCGTCGAAGCTGGCGTAGATCGGATTGCTGGACACGACCGAGGTCAGGACCACGGCGCCGTCGACCAGGTTGCCGGTCGTGACTTCGGCCTTCGAGACGCGCCCGCTGATCGGCGCCGTCACCTGGGTGTAGGACAGGTTCAGGCGCGCGGCCTCGAACGCGGCTTGCGCGGCGCGCGCGGTCGCATCCAGTTCCTTCAGGCTGGCGGCCTTTTCGTCGAATTCGCGCTGGGCGATGGCCTTGTCGGCCAGCAGGCGCTCGGCGCGGGTCAGCTCCAGCTTGGCCAGGTCGGCCTTGGCCCGCGCGGAAGCGGCGGCCGCTTCGGTGCGGGAGGCTTCGGCCTGGTAGGGGCGCGGGTCGATCACGAACAGGACGTCGCCCTTCCGGACTTCGCTGCCCGGCTTGAAGTTCACGGACGTGATGAAACCCGATACGCGCGGGCGGATCTCGACCCGGTCGACCGCTTCCAGCCGTCCCGAAAATTCCTGGGTCTCGTTGACCGCGCGTTCGAGCACGGCGGCCGCCGTCACGGGCGGCCCGCCGGCAGGACCGCCGGGCGCCGTCTGGCTGTTGGCTTGGCCGCAGCCGGACAAGGCGGCGGCAGCCAGGCCGGCGACGGCGAGAGCGGCGGCGAGCGGACGCATGAAAGTCCGCAGTTGACGTGTGGTTTGCATTCTTTTTCTCCTTGTTGTACGAAAGACCTGAGAAGTTCGGGGAAAACGGCTCCCCAGCGCCCCTGTCGTGGGGCGTTCTGTTTTTGGTGATCGGGTTGCGCTCGGGTCAGGCTGCCGCCTGTGCCTCCAGAGCGCTCAGGAAGCTGCGGATCTCCTGCAGGGCCGCCGCCTTGCACGCGCATTCGTTGCGCGCGGATTCACCTTGCAACGGGGCCGGGGCCAGGCGCCGGACCGTGGTCGGCACGCCGCAGGTGCACAGTTTTTCGCCATACTGCTCCGCCTCGTCGCGCAGCGGATCGTCCTCGGCCGAGAGGATCAGCGCGGGCGGCAGGTTCTTCAGCCGGCTCGATTGCAGCGGCGACGCGTACGGGTGCGCGCGGTCGGCCGCATTCGGCAGGTAGTCGCGGTAGCGCGCGGCACAGGCATCGGCCACGCCGTAATTGGCGTCGGTCGGCAGGGCGCGCATCGAACAGGTCGACAGGCCGGGGTCCAGCATCGGCATCACCAGCACCTGGCCGGCCAACGGCGGGCCGCCGCGGTCGCGCGCCATCAGGGTGCACACCGCCGCCAGGTTGGCGCCGGCCTCGATCCCGCCCACCACCATGCGCTTGCCGGTCCAGCCGATGCGCGCCTTGTTCTTGCGCGCCCACAGCAGCACCGCGTGCGCGTCCTCCACCGCCGCCGGGAACGGCCGCTCGCCGGCCAGCGTGTAGGACGACGAGAGCACCACGTGGCTGGTCACGCAGGCGGCCAGGTGGCGCAGGAACACATCCGGACCATCCAGGCTGCCGTCGACGAAGCCGCCGCCGTGGAAAAACACGAACAGGCCATCGCGCTTCGGTCCCGGTTCCCCGCCCGTGTAGAGACGGGCGGGTAGCGGGTTCTGTTCGCCCTGCACTTCCAGGGCGCGGACCTGGCAGCCGGCATCCATCATTGCTGGGCCACCTTGGGCAGGTCGGTATTCTGGCAGGCTTCGGGGGCGGTCTTGGTCAGGCCGCCGAACATGCCATGGGCGAGGGCGTCGAAGCCGTCCACCTCCGCGCGGGCGGCCACCGGATACTGGTCCGACCAGGCCATGCCCGCGCCGCTTGCCAGCGCCAGCACCAGGGTCACCACAGAAATCCATCCATCACGCGTTTTCATGACAGGTCCTTTCGAATAACATGTGGGCATCATAGCAATCGCTTTCGTCTTGATAAATGGGATAAAATCGAATTGATTGTTCAAAAATCTGAACAATAGGACAGTTCATGAATAAATTGCAGGCGATGGAAGTGTTTGTGCAGGTCGTGGACGCGGGCGGCTTCACGCGCGCGGCGGAGACCTTGCAGCTGCCCAAGGCGACCGTGTCGACCCTGGTGCAGTCGCTCGAGCAGTCGCTCCAGGTCAAGCTCCTGAACCGGACCACGCGCCATGTGAGCGTGACGGCGGACGGGGCGGCCTACTACGAGCGCTGCCTGCGCATCCTGAACGACGTGCGCGACGCCGAGGAATCCGTCTCGCGCAACCGGGCCAGTCCGAGCGGGCGGCTGCGGGTGGACGCCTCCACCGGCGTGGCCAACGAGATCCTGATCCCCGCCCTGCCCGATTTCTTCCGCCGCTATCCGGACATCCTGCTCGAACTGGGCTGCGGCGACCGGCCGGTGGACCTGGTCGAGGAAGGCGTGGACTGCGCCATCCGCGGCGGCCAGCTGGGGGACTCGTCCCTGATCGCGCGCCGGATCGGGGTGCTGCAGTTCGTGACCTGCGCCACGCCCGACTACCTGGCCCGCTTCGGCCGCCCCACCCATCCGCGCGACCTGCTGGAGCACCACCGCTGCATCAACTACTTCTCGGCCAAGACCGGCAAGACCTACGAATGGGACTTCGCGCGCGGCGACGAGCGCTACCTGATTCCGGTGCCGGCCAGCCTGGCCGTGAACGATTCGACCGCCTACATCCGGGCCGGCCTGGCGGGACTGGGCATCATGCAGATCGGGAGCTATTCGCTCGATCCCCACCTGCGCACCAACCAGCTCGAACTGCTGCTGGAGGACTGGGTCAGCACGCCGCTGCCGATCCACGTCGTCTATCCGCAGAACCGCCACCTGTCGGCCAAGGTGCGGGTGTTCGTGGAATGGGTGGCCGAGCTGTTCGCCAGCTCTCCCCTGCTCCAGATGCAACCCGTCCAGCGCCCGCCCCACCCTGCCCTGGAGACCGCCTGATGCACCACATCGTTTTTCTCGACCGCGACAGCATCGTCGCGCAGATCCGGCCGCCCGCATTCGCCCATACCTGGACGGACTACCCGGCCACGGCGCCGGAACAGGTGACGGAGCGGCTGCGCGGCGCGACCATCTGCGTGACCAACAAGGTGCCGGTGCGCGCGGCGCAGCTCGAGCAGCTGCCCGACCTGCGCCTGATCGCGGTGGCGGCCACCGGCACCGACAACGTGGACCTGGGCGCGGCGCGCGAACGCGGCATCGTCGTTTCCAACATCCGCAACTACTCGCTGCGCACGGTGCCGGAACACTGCTTCATGCTGATGCTGGCCCTGCGCCGGCGCCTGCTGGACTACCGCGCCGACGTGGCCGCGGGCCGCTGGAGCCAGGCGCCCCGCTTCTGCCTGTTCGACCATCCGATCCGCGACCTGGCCGGCAGCACGCTGGGTATCGTCGGCTACGGCGCGCTGGGCCAGGCCGTGGCGCGCATCGCCCGCGCCTTCGGCATGCACGTGGTGGCGCACACCCGTTCGCCGGTGAACGATGCCGAGGTGCGCGTGCTCCCCTTCGACGAGCTGCTGCGCACGGCCGACGTCGTGAGCCTGCACTTGCCGCTGACGGAAGCGACGCGCCACCTGATCGGCGCGCCCGAACTGGCGGCGCTGAAACCGGGCGCCCTCCTGATCAACACCGCCCGCGGCGGCCTGGTGGACGAGGCGGCGCTGGCGGACGCCTTACGCAGCGGCCGCATCGGCGCCGGTTTCGACGTCCTGAGCCAGGAACCGCCCCCGCCCGGCCATCCCTTGCTGGCCCCGGACCTGCCCAACTTCCTGCTCACGCCCCACAACGCCTGGGCCAGCCGCGAAGCGATGCAGACCCTGGCCGACATGCTGGTCACGAACCTGGACGCCTTCGCCGCCGGCGCGCCGCGCAATGTGGTCTAGGCGGTGCTCTGGACAAAACGTCCAGCGCCCCCTACAATGCTGCTTCTTCGGGGCGACAAGCCGTGCTGAACGGTCCCGAGGCGCAAGGCGCATTTTGCAATTCGGCGCTCTGACGATATAATGCTTGTCTTTTGCGGCTGTAGCTCAGCTGGATAGAGTACTTGG
>DASRUW010000671.1:0-2714 GCA_035655255.1 Telluria sp.
GCCGGAGCTCTCGCGCGAGCTGCGCGACCGCAAGGTGCACCATCTGGAGGCCACCGGCGCGCCGGCGATCGTCTCGGCCAACATCGGCTGCATCTCGCACCTGCAGTCCGGCACCCGGCTGCCGGTGACGCACTGGATCGAATTGATCGACCGCGCGCTCAGCTCGTGACGGACAGTCCGGTGCCCATCGCTCGCCGCGCCGGGTTGCCGATGTAGACGGCGTCCGGCTCCGTGTTGGACAGCAGGCCCGCACCGGCGCCGGCGAAGCTGCGCGCGCCGAGATGCACGCCGTCGCGCACCACCGCCGCCACGCCGACGAAGGCCTGCTCGCCCATGTCCACGTCCGCCCCCAGCATGGCCTGGGCGGCGACGAAACAGTGGTCGTGCACCACGCAGCGTTCGCCGATGTGGGCGCCGCAGCGCACGATCACGTCTTCCCCGATGCGCGCCCCCGCGCCGACGTGCGCGTTCTCGCACACCAGGCAGTTGTCGCCGAAGACGGCGTCCGCACTCACGTGGGCGCGGCTGGACACGTAGGTGGCGAAGCGGTAGCCGAGGGCTTTCGCCTCCAGATAGCGGCGGCGCCGCAGCTCGTTGATGCGTTCGTAGCCGAGGGGGATGTACAGGTCGATCTGCGCCGGCGGGTAGAGCGCGGCCAGTTCGTCGAAAGGCACGACGGGCAGCCCCTCGTGCATGCGGCAGGTGAGGCGGTCGCGGTCGACAGTGAAGGCTTCCACCCGCCAGGGGCTGTCGTGCGTGAGCATGTACCACGCGAGGCTGGACAGCCGTCCCGTGCCGAAGATGACCACCGAATCCGTTTTCATCGCGACCCCTCCTGCGCAAGGGACGCGCCTTGCGGAACTACTCCGCCAGCAGCTTCTCGATGTCGGCGAGCAGTTCCTCGGGCGCGGTGGACGGTGCGTAGCGCTGATACACGCGTCCGTCCTTCCGGACCAGGAACTTGGTGAAGTTCCATTTGATCGCCTGGGTGCCGAGCACACCCGGCGCTTCCTTCTTCAGGTACTGGAACAGCGGATGGGCGCCGTTCCCGTTCACGTCGATCTTCCCGAACAGGGGGAAGGTGACACCGTAGTTCTTCTCGCAGAACGCGCCGATCTGCGCCGCGTCGCCCGGCTCCTGCCCGCCGAACTGGTTGCACGGGAAGCCGAGCACTTCGGCGCCCTTGTCCTTGAACTGGCGGTAGACCTCCTCCAGCCCCTTGTACTGCGGGGTGAAGCCGCATTCGCTGGCGGTGTTCACGATCAGGAGCACCTTGCCGCGGTACTGGGACAGGTCGACCGGTGCGCCGTTCAGGGATTCGGCCTTGAAATCGTAGACGTTCATGGTTACACCAGCCCCAGGCCTTCGGTACCGGCGGACAGATCGCGGTCCTTCGCCTTCTTGCTCTGCAGTTTGATGGTCAAGCGCAGGTCGTTCACGGAATCCGCGTTACGCAGCGCGTCCTCGTAGCTGATCTTGTCGTCCTCGTACAGGTCGAACAGGGCCTGGTCGAAGGTCTGCATGCCCAGTTCGCGCGACTTCTTCATGATCTCCTTGATCTCGTGGACCTCGCCCTTGAAGATCAGGTCCGAAATCAGCGGAGAGTTGAGCAGGATTTCGATCGCCACCACGCGGCCCTTGGCCTCCTTGCGCGGAATGAGGCGCTGCGAGATCAGGCCCTTGAGGTTGAGCGAGAGGTCCATCAGCAGCTGCTGGCGGCGCTCCTCGGGGAAGAAGTTGATGATGCGGTCCAGCGCCTGGTTGGCGCTGTTGGCGTGCAGGGTGGCCAGGCACAGGTGGCCGGTCTCGGCGAAGGCGATGGCGTGTTCCATCGTCTCGCGCTCGCGGATCTCGCCGATCTGGATCACGTCCGGCGCCTGGCGCAGGGAGTTCTTCAGGGCCGCCTCGAAGGAATCCGTGTCCACGCCGACTTCGCGCTGGGTGATCACGCAGTTCTTGTGCGGATGGACGAATTCGACCGGATCCTCGATGGTGAGGATGTGACCGTAGCTGTTCTCGTTGCGGTAGCCGACCATCGCGGCCAGCGTGGTCGATTTGCCGGAGCCGGTGGCGCCGACCATGATGACCAGGCCGCGCTTGGTCATGATGACGTCCTTGAGCACGGCCGGCAGTTCCAGGTCCTCGAACCTCGGAATCGTGGTCGTGATCACGCGCAGCACCATGCCGACCGCGCCCATCTGCACGAAGGCCGACACGCGGAAGCGGCCGATGTCGCCGGGGCTGATCGCGAAGTTGGCCTCCTTGGTCAGCTCGAAGCCGGCGGTCTGCTTGTCGTTCATGATCGAACGCGCCAGGTCGGCCGTGTGCTGGCCGGTGAGCGCCTGGTTCGACACCGGGGTGACCTTCCCGTCGATCTTCATCGCGGGCGGGAAGCCGGCGGTGATGAACAGGTCGGAGCCGCCCTTGCTGACCATCAGGCGCAGCAGGTCGAACATGAATTTTGAGGCCTGGTCGCGTTCCATCTGGCGTGGTCCTTATCAGCCCGGGAAGTTTTCGGGGATCTTGGCGTAGGCGCGGGCGGCCGACGAGGAGATCACGTTGCGGCGCACCAGGTCCGTCAGGTTCTGGTCCAGTGTCTGCATGCCGACCGAGGAACCGGTCTGGATGGCGGAGTACATCTGCGCGATCTTCGCTTCGCGGATCAGGTTGCGGATGGCGGGCGTGCCGACCATGATCTCGTGCGCGGCCACGCG